>NZ_JBAELF010000019.1:0-4490 GCF_056211015.1 Candidatus Egerieousia sp. | reverse complement strand
AGTCTTGTTCGACTTGGCCTCCCGTATCTGTGTTAGCAGGTGCGGAACAGTTGTGAAGTACACGCTGAAGCCCTCCATGCAGGCTTTTATGCCAAGGCCTATGGCAATATGGGTCTTGCCGGTCCCGGGATTTCCATACATGACGATATTACGCCCCTCGCGTATGAAGTCGAGGGTCTCGAACTCTGGGAGAAGATTCCGGCCATCGGCCGGAAGATCTTCTCTGACAAGCTCCTGAAGGTACTTCAACTGGGCGAAGTTGGCCTTCTTTATTCGCATATACTTCCTGTTCTCGATGCGCTGCTCAACCTCTCTTTGCAAGAGAACGCGCAAGAACTTGCGGTAGTCCCATTGCTGGGCGGCAGCATCGGACACAACATCATCCAGGCTGTCCTTGACAGTCGGAAGCTTGAGCTCCTTTATATATTTATTAATGAGCTCGTTATCAGGTGAGTAGTGGTCCATTTTCGTTTCATTCTGGCAATTTGGTCCCATTTTCCATTGCATTTTCAAGCTGACTGAGGATGTCCTCAGAGCCTGTTTCTATTTCGATGAACTCATCGGTCTTCTGGTCTTCCCTGAAGGGTTCATCCTTTGCTGCAAGTGTCTGTAACGCCACTTTGAAGTGGTCCGCTGTGAAGGTCTTTACGCCATTCCACCGGATTTTGTCAGCAGCTTGTACGACATCATCATAAGAGATGTTGTTATCACGTACGTACTTCACAAGTTGCAGGAACTCCTTGCCGTTTTCTTTGAAGTATCTATGGTAGATAACTTGCATACTCATTGGCATTTGATGGAAGGCTTCCGAGTAGTATATGGCCTGTGTTTTCTTCATCAAGGTGTTGATATAGTGGTTGATATCCACGATCCATTGATTCGAACCATAGTTTCTGATGTGCTGTGCAACAGGCTTGTGATTCTTATCCAGTATGACTATCTTCTCACTGTACATTCTGACGGTAACCATTTTGCCGGCCATTTCTTCTGGGACTGAGTAATGATTGGTCTTGATACAGATGGTAGCCTGTTTGTCAGCTGTGTAGTCGGCAAGTTCGTAGCAGCCAATCTCTCCAGGATACGCATTGAGATAACACATATCAGCAAGAACCTTGTCTTCCTTATCTGCAGTTGATGCACTGGCGACTTCCTGATTGAGTTGATCGCATACGCTTGAGAGCCAGGCCTGGGCCGCATCTATTGAGTCGAAGTCAACACATGACGTGAAGGCTCGTCCGCGAACATAGTCCACGCTGCGCTCCACGTTGCCTTTTTCCCAACCGGCACGGGCATTACAGAAGCGCCATTGGAACTTATAATATGTACTCAAACGTTGTAGGGCTGTGGTAGGCTTCTTGGTCTTCTCGTCGAAGATTACGGCAACACGCATATTGTCGTAGACCATCGTGTGCGGTACGCCGTTTATGGATTTGAAGAAGTTCCTGTGGGATTCCATGAAAGCCAATGTGTCTTGGCGGTGGAACAGGTATGCCTCTCTGTACTTGCTGTAGGGCATACAGAATACGGCCATCATCAGGCTTACTTTCTCGCCCTTTATGAACAGCTTCACCTCGCCCCAGTCAAACTCACACTCCTCGCCCGGCTCTCTATGGATGCGCAAATACACGTCCTTTGATTTGGGGGCTTTGGCCTCTTTCTTCCGTCTGACGTACTTGCACACGCTTGAGTAACTGACGCTTAACCCTTTCTTCTGAAGCTCATGGTGGATGTCTGTACACTTAAGGCATTGCTTGCGCATACCGTTGTTGCGACGACGTTCGTTCTCCTTAAGCCATTTGTCAATTTCCGCCGAGACGGCGTCCTTGACCACCTTGGCTTTGTAGGCTCTGGATTTGTACTTCGGCCTGTCGGCAAGGAATTCATCTATCCCAGTCTCGGGATTCTCCTTGATTGCGGCTTCGAAGGCGTTGATGAGACGTGTGACCGTCTTGCGGTCCGCTCCAGTCTTGCGGGAGATTTCCCGCAGACTGAGTTCTTCTACCCTGTAGAAGTGGAGGATTTGTTGTCTAATGTCCATAGAGATCATTGTTTTAAGATTTGTTCTCCGCAAATCTAAAAGCCTTCTCTCTCTGGTCCCTTTTTCAGATATTTTCTTGGTGGAATTTTGCGTTACTATTTACACCAACCTGCATTTCATAAAGTTCGTTAGCAAAAGAACCTCTAATTGTTGCCATATTCAATAAAAGTTTGTAGATTTCAAATGCAAAACTATTAAATAATATAGACACTTGCAAATAATTTTGTCGAAAACTTGCATATATTTTTGTCTTGACACTCAAATAGATTGATAAATACTTGACTATTATGAATTTAGAGAAAATCCGCAGGCTTGCAGAAAAATACTCCGGAGGTATCAGGAAACTTGCCGCTGATATTGATATGAGCGAAGCGAACCTGCACCGTTGCATCAACAACAACAAAATACAGGCAGGGGACTTGGAGAAAATCGCATCACTCCTGGGAGTAAGCATTCTGACATTCTTCGATGAAGAGCCGTCTCAGAACAATGCGATTGCATCGGGCAGGAACTCCATAGCAGCCGTGAACAGTGCCGTCAATGGCAACAAGGCATTGGAGGAAAAGGTAACCCTGCTTGAACGCATCCTTGATGAGAAGGAGAGGACTATACGGATTCTGATGGACAGGAAATGTTAATCAAAATTTGGTAAACTCAATGAACGCTCTGCAAGAATTTTTGAAGTGCAACAGGTTAAGACAGGTTGACCTCGTGAAATATCTCGATGTCAGCAGGCCGTATATGTCGCAGCTTGTGAACGGATCAGCACGCCTTTCCCCGGATAAGTTCAACAAACTTGTCGAGAATAAGAACGGTTGGGACACTTCGATGTTGACTCTGGAAGAGCCTGTCAGGACGGAGCCGGAAGTTATTCTGCTGCGCGAGAAGGTAAAATATCTGGAGCAGATGCTTGACGAGAAAGAAAGACTGATAAAAGTGTTAATGGAACGTGAAAATGGAACGGAAAGAAAATAGATGCAGCACTCTTCTGACGGTTGCGATAGTTGCAGCTCTGGTGCTCGGATACCTGTTCGCTCTGAACGGAAGATATGTGCTTGTGCGTGATTCAGCAGTAGTCCTTGACAAATGGTCACGGACGTATTATAAGCCTGGGGATAATAGCAAATTCGTCCCTCTTATGTCCCACGACAATAGAAATGACAATTTAACCAACTGATTTATAAACAAATAAAAGGTAATCAATATGTTCAAAGGTCATCCAAAAGGACTGCTGGCAGCTGCGCTCAGCAATATGGGCGAGCGTTTCGGCTACTACATCATGAACGCCGTGCTGGTCTTGTTCCTCTGCTCGAAGTTCGGAATTCCTGACAGCACCAGCGCGCTGATCTATTCATTCTTCTACTGCGGCATCTATGTGCTCGCCCTCGTGGGCGGCCTTATCGCCGACAAGACCAGAAACTACAAAGGCACCATCCAAACCGGTCTTATCGTAATGGCTCTCGGCTATGCAGCTCTCGCCGTCCCTATCACCGCAACAACGAACAATGCCTCCTGGCTTCTCCCGTTCACCTGCGTGGCTCTGTTCCTGATCGCATTCGGTAACGGTCTGTTCAAGGGCAACCTTCAGGCAATGGTGGGCCAGCTCTACGACAACTTCGAGGCAGAAGCCGCAAAGAAAGGTCCTGAGGCTCTCAAGGAAGCTCAGGGAAAGCGCGACTCAGGCTTCCAGATCTTCTATGTATTCATCAACATCGGAGGTCTTGTCGCTCCGTTCGTAGCCCCGCTGCTCCGCGGATGGTGGCTCAAGGCAAACGGATTCCTCTACAACGCGGCACTTCCTTCACTCTGCCATCAGTATATCGACAACGGAGGCAACCTTGCAGCTGACCAGATGCAGAACCTGGCAGAGCTCGCAAACCAGGCTTCAATCAATGGAGGCGCTGTTGTTGACATGGCTTTCTGCCAGAACTACCTTGAAGTGTTCAACGCAGGCGTCCACTACTCTTTCATCGCTTCAGTGGCAGCAATGATTATTTCTCTCATCATATTCCTCTGCACCAAGAAAGGTCTCCCTGAACCGGCAAAGAAGGTCGCCAAGGAAGTTGCAGGCTACACTCAGGAAGAGAAACTTGCAATGGCAAAGGAAATCAAGCAGCGTATGGCAGCCCTGTTCGCAGTGCTTGGCATCTGCATCTTCTTCTGGCTCTCGTTCCACCAGAACGGCCAGTCACTCTCACTGTTCGCACGTGACTTCGTGAAGACTGACGCCATCGCCCCGGAAATCTGGCAGGCCGTCAATCCGTTCTTCGTGATTGTCCTCACTCCTGTCATAATGGCGATATTCGCAGCTCTCAGCCGCAAGGGCAAGGAGGTGTCAACGCCTCGAAAGATTGCCATCGGTATGGGAATCACCGGAATTGCTTACCTGTTCCTCATGCTTTATTCAATGAGCGCAGGATATCCTTCAGGCACAGACTTCCGTGCAATGGCA
>NZ_JBAELF010000018.1:0-5730 GCF_056211015.1 Candidatus Egerieousia sp. | reverse complement strand
GTCCCTAAATCCGCTCACAACGTCAATGAAGACGTCAAGGTTCCGATTGAAATTGAGCTGGTTCAGTTCAGCATAACTTGTCAGCTCTTCCTGCTGACGGTCGGTCTTCTGAGAGGCCGTAGAGATGCGCACATAGATTGCCGTGTGCCTTTTCTCATCGAATGAATTGAATTGTGACATAACTTTAATTGTTTATAAAGGGTAAATTCAATCGATGGAGCTACAATAATCAAAGAAACGTGAAGCGCCATGCAAGAGAAAAGTGACAAATAGCGTCAAAAATATTGGTACATAGACTGTTGCGTTGTTTAAGTTACATAATATGTTCAGTACATGAAAGAATAATCAGTATTATGTCGGTTGAAGATTTTTCACTAATTTTGTGGCGATAAGAACCGAAAAGGCTATGACGATTGAGGATATCAGGGAAATAATCGCTTCTGATGAGACCAGAACGCTGGAACTGAAAAAGAGCACCGGAGAACTGAAGGATGGAATGCACAGCGCCTGCGCCTTCCTTAATACTGCCGGAGGGTGGCTTTTCTTTGGAATTGCACCCGCTTCTCTGAAGATTCTCGGGCAGCAAGTCACTGACAATACCCGTCAAGAGATTGGGAAGGCAATCAGAGGCCTTGAACCCGCCATTGATGTCCCAATCAAATACATTGAAGTTCCTGACAGACCCGGGAATTTTGTCATAGCGATGCACTTTGGCGGATGGAAATGGGGAGACACTCCATATACATTCCACGGTACACCATATTACCGTGTAGAAAGTACGACATCCGTTATGCCAAGGTCCCTGTTTGACGAACGGCTTCGGGCATCTGCACCAAAGGAATATGCCTGGATAAATCAGCCATCCAAAGACCTGACTGTCGAAGACCTTAATCACGACTTTATTCGAGGGATGCTTCGTCTGGGTGTCGAAAAGAACAGGATATCGGAAGCCTCTTTGACGGAGCCTGTTGAAGACATCCTCGCCAAACTGGAATTACTGAAAGATGGAAGGCCTACGAACGCTGCTGCGATGCTCTTTGCGAAAGACACTTCCAACTATCATCAATTCCGGGTTCGTCTCGCCAGATTCCGTGGAACGGATAAGAATGAGTTTATTGATAACCAGCAGGCTTCGGGAAACTTCCTTCAATTGCTTGACGCCGGAATGTCCTTTTTCTTCAAGCATCTGTCATTAAGCGGAAAGATTACCAACAAACTTCAGCGTGAAGAAGAGCTTGAAATACCCGCAGGCGCATTAAGAGAAGCCTATATCAATGCTCTCTGTCATTGTATGTGGGAGCGGGATAACGTCACCATCGGCATTGCAATCTATGATGACAGAGTGGAGATTGAGAACCCCGGCATATTCAAGGATCCTATCAATCCAGAATCAATCAAAGGTGCCCATCCATCAATTCCATACAACCCCACTATCGCAGAAGTGTTGTTCAGGAGCGGATATCTTGAAAACTGGGGTTCCGGGGCAAAGAGGATTATTGACCTCTGCAAAGAACACGGAATCCCGGAGCCGACATGGGTGGATAACCACGGATTCATCAGTATATGTTTCTTCAAGTCCAATGAGGCCTATCTTCACAATGTCATAAAAGATGTCATAAAAGAACTCTCTGAAAGACAAAGGCTTATCCTTGACGATGTCATAAAAGACACAACGGTAACGGTGTCTCAGTTAGCAAAAAATCACGATGTTACAGAGCGTACAATAATGAGAGATATAGACGTTCTGCAGAAAGTCGGAATATTGCACAGGTACGGCAGTCGCAAAGACGGTCGCTGGGTTATATCCGTAACAAAGTCTTAGGATTTGACCGTAACTTGCTAATCTTCTTCGCGATTATAAGTATTGAAGCCACTTATAAAGTTACAAAATTTTGAGGTCTTTTGCAAGTTTAATTAGTTGATAATCAATAATATACAGCGATTTTTTCAAAAATTGTCATGTACTAAACATTTTCCCATAATTTCCAAAATTCGATTCTTTCAAACTACAGGCGAATTTTCCGTATTGTTTAAATCATTGTATTGAAATAAATCTATATTTATTGCCTGTAATCCGAAAAATTGTGCTATATTTGTATTGCGATTAATCAAAGATTATTTTCTCTTTGTAATTACGGTGAAAATCTTTACCTTTGGAAAATGGAAATTTTTATGAAAAAGAATGACAGAGTCAATATCTCTCCCGACTTGACCAACCTTCCCGAATGGATCATTGGCACAGTACTGGAGGTCGAAGAAAACCCTTTTGCCGGGAAAGTGGTTTCCGCCCGGACAGATGATGGCCGCATATTCTTCGGCCATGCGGAACTGTTCTCCTTATGCATAAACACGCAGCCATGTACGCATTGAGCTTTGACCTGGTCGTAAACGACTTGAAGAAGTACTATGGTGAGCCTTACAACAACGCCTACTATGAAATAAAGACGTTGCTTGCAGGCAATGGGTTTATTTGGGTGCAGGGGAGCACTTATATGTCACAAAGCGACGATCTTACCGCACTGGTCAAAACCGTCATGGAATTATCCAAGATCGACTGGTTCAAAAAATCCGTGCGGGATATCCGAGGATTCAAGGTTGAAAGCTGGTCTGACTTCACCCCTCTGTTCAAGCCTTGACAGTATATGTACCCAGCCGAACTTTCCGCTGTTATTTATGCAAGAGTTTCCAGCACCGGGGACAGGCAGGACGCAACCAGGCAGGTGGCCGACCTGGAGAGATACGCCGCAACTTCCGGGCTGAAGGTTGTCAGGATCTTCGATGAAAAGGCTTCCGGGGCGAAGGATGATAGGGAAGTGCTTGCCGACTGCCTGGCATTTCTCAGGAAAGGGGAGGCCGGTACTCTGTTGCTATCCGAACTGTCGCGCCTGGGGCGCAGCGTCCGGAAAATACTTGAGGTCACGGATGACCTTACGAAAGCAGGGGTGAATATCCATATCCTGGATCTGAATATCGACACGATGCTTCCTGATGGAAAGGAGAACCCGGTGGCGAGGATGCTTCTGACAGTCCTGGGACTTGGTGCAGAGTTGGAGAGAAAGAACATTGTCAGCCGCCTGAACAGCGGCCGTCAGTTGGCTATCGAGAGGGGAGTGCAGCTTGGCCGTCCTGTCGGATCCGGAATGACTGATGAAGAATTACTCCAAAAATACCCTACTGTTGTAAAACGACTCAATAAGGGGCTGTCCGTCCGTGATACTGCGGCCGCTTGTGATGTATCTACGTTTACCGTCCAGAAAGTGAAAAAAGCAATGAGGTGATACTATGAGGATATTTGACGAGAAGCACAATAATATGCTGGATTCGGCCCATTTCCGATTTATCCAGCTTGACGGCAACTTCATCAGGTTCTTTAACGAGGCCTTTAAGGAAAATGTGGAGTGGGAGAAATTCGCTATTGAATTTGATTCCGAAGAAGATGCTGAACTTAAATTCGAGGAACTGTCAAAAGAAGCCGGTTGGTTTCAGTTCTTCCAAAAAAAACAACGAACATTATTGAACACTTTTTGTTTCTCCCGCTTTTTCCTTTCCTCAAGTGTGGATTCCGAAGGTATCAAAACTTATTCTGTTATCTTCTGGAATAGTGGCAATGATAAGTTCGGTATAACTGTCAAGAACCGAGACAGAGGTATTGAGTTATTGAAATCCTTGGCAATATAAAGTAATCCCCGGCCAAAATGGTCGGAGATTCTTCTTATTTGTCGTTATCAAATCGGTTTCCTATTCGATGCCAGGACTTTCTTCTGAAGTATTTGTCTGCTTCCTGGACCGTATTGATATCCTTATCCTGTGTCAGATAAATATTCCCATCTCTACATATATGAGCGCGAGTTTCGACTTCTGAGTCTTCCAAACGGAATATGACGAGGGCATTATAAGAAGTGCTATCTACGTCAGCGTAACTGAAATTAAGGACAACTACATCTTTTTCAATTACACCAGATATGGCATTCTTAAAGACTCTGGCATTGTTTTGCCAATTCTTATTGTATTTTTCTTCCAGAACCTTTATTTCAGCCTTCTTGGCTTTACGTTCCTTAATGCCCTTATTGAATTCTTCCTTTACTGAAATGGCTCTATCTCCTGGGTGCATATCCCCGGCTATAATACCAATACTTATTGCGCGATCCATCCAATCTCGATAGTCGTTATTCAACTTTATAGCCCACACAAATAACGTCGCAAAACACAACGCAAGTATTATTTTTGCCCCTTTATTGGAAGTGGTTTTCTTATTGAATACTTTTTCCGCAACTTTATCGGCCACTTTTTCCATTTCTGCATCCGTATGCTCGGCATATACAGTAAAATCAGAGTGCTTAATCTTAACGTCCGGGATAGGAGGATATTTCACTGTAACCTCCTTCTGCATCTGATTCTTTGCGGCGGTAATGGAATTTGATAATGACGTAAGCTGAGTTTCAACCTTTGTCAATCTGTCGTTCTGTCCGGATACGGCACGGCTGATGGCGGCCACGTTGTCGGTCGTGGCTTTATTGTTCTTGGATACAGCATCGGCAAGTTCATCCACTTTCTTGATAGTTTCCGGGAACTTATCAAGAGCTTCAAATAATTTCTCGTCTTCCATAACTATCTTCCTCGTCCATTCTTGATTATTACATTATTCGTTGTCTGATTATTCTGTGCAGCTTGACGTTGAGCCTCTTTCTGTGCTGCCTCCTGTGCGGCTTTTTGTGCAGCTTCCCTTGTGGCTCTTATTTCCATAGCATTCTTGGTTGCACTTTGTGCATACCTCACACGCTGCGCTGTCTCTATCTCCTGTGCGGTCCTGTAAGCCGGCTTACGCTTGGTGGCGGCTTCATATCGGGCCAATAACTGATGCAGATATTCCTGGCCGAACTTGCTGGCATTTACCGTGAACGGAGTTTCACCGCCGGCCGTAATGGATATATCCTCTACGCCTCTGTTACTTGTTATTTCCTTTATCGACAGTCCATGGCCCGCCAGATTGAGACTCAATGAACCTGCATCCTTGGACGCACTGAACACGTCAAGGATTTCAGATTTACGTCTGTAAGCCGACAATGAACTTGAAAGATTGCTGGAGGTCTGACGAGTATCCTTTACCTGAGACTGCTCTTTTTCAGCAACGTGCTGGGCGTAGCTCTCCATAAAGTTCTTCAAGCTGCGCCTTTCTTCCGGCAACGGCGTATTGAGTGCTGCCTTCAGATTATTGATTTCAGTCTGGAGTGCCGTCTTGGCTTCCTTATTCTCGACATAGACCTTCAGACGGTCGGCCTTGTCCTGACGGAGTGCGGCCTGTTCAGCTTTCAGTCCCTCGATAGAGTCTTTGATTGCTGCCGCCTGTGCGCGAAGATCCTTCCGGGCTGCGATGGCTGCGCTGCGCTCGGCTTCCGCGATGGTGCTTCCTACAAGGCCCATAACGATACCGGCAACAGGATTGATAAAGAATACCAGGGCTGAAACGGCCTTGACAATACCTTTTGCGGTGGATGCTTTCTGAACATCATCCTGAAGGGCGTTCATCTGACTATATACGTTCCGGAGGTTGTTGTATTTCTCCGTTATGGCCGCGCTGCATACGCCGTAGTTCTCCTTGGCCGTCTTATAGAGGTTGAAGGACTTGTCGCAAGCATCCTTGAGCCTGTCGTATTCCGGACGGTATTTGCTATGATAGTCGTTCCAGAATTCATTACGCCTGCGCTGCTCACGCTTGGCAAGGGCTTCCTG
>NZ_JBAELF010000017.1:0-6240 GCF_056211015.1 Candidatus Egerieousia sp. | reverse complement strand
GTTTTGCCAACTGACTCCAGTTTATGTGTATAGATGTCTTTGTACCCGTCTAAAACCGCCCGGCCTTTACCATAAGGCCATACTTTCCTACATTCGTCAAGAAGAACATCAAAATAGTGCGAATGAAACACCATTTTCCAGAATCCTGTACAATGGTAACATGTCCACACGTTGAAGCATTGATAGTAACGCAGAAGTCCAACACACCATCTCGACAAAGGGAGTAAAGGTGCGGCATCCAATATGGCATGGTGAATGGAAATTTCATTTCGTTCTAGCATCCTTGACAGAATCTTGCCTCCCATCGAAAGACCATATGCACAATCCAGATGTCCGCACAAATTTTCTTTGACATACGTGATTGCCTGTCCCGCCTGATCGTCAATACTGGTAAATTTGGTGTATTCCCCAAGTATAAAACCGTCCACCTCTGCCGTTAATATATAATACTTCTCCCTAAGAAGGTCAATCAAAGGGAAAAATAATTCATACGAAACTCCTAGCCCGGGAAGCAAGAGCAAACTTGGTTTATCTTTATTTCCGTAAGTATGGATAATCATTCTACTATGATTAATCAGTTTGCAAATTGCTATTTAACGGTGTAAATATAATGAATCTCCAACAAACGGCATCAAGATTCTAATCATACGAACAGACATCCTGAGAAATCAGTCTTCCACCCTTCGCCATCCTCGTGCAGCTGTCCCATTCTCTCCCGGCAGTTATCCTGGTAATATGTGAGGCTGTCAGTAAACAGGTGAACGAAGTCATCTTCCACGAAATTCTCGTTCACAAGGACGGTGAAATAGCACAGCAATGCAATTGTCATCCTGATGCTGTCAAGGTCTTCTACGGCCTCAATTTGTGCCTTGTCATCCCAATCTATTTCATTGAAGTCCTGCAGGAGTGATACCTCTGCTATGTAGGAAAGCATCTCGGCCACAGTCGGCAACTGGAATTCGTCATACAGATACGACATCGGACGCTCCGACTCGTTTTTACGACTCGCAGCGTAGTCAAGCATCTCCTTTTTCATCCTCTCCAGCTTCTCGACACGTGCCGGTTCACTCTCGCGCCCTATCGACACGAGATTGAGCAATGTCCTGTCCAAGTAGTTCGTATCCATATTCAATCCAATAACTACCACACAAAATCTGGGCCGCCTCTTGCCGGGACTTCGGGAACCGGGCGGAACCGTCAACCTACGAACAAGATTTGGCCCAGATGGGATATCTGGGCACTCACTTGTTACGTACGTAGGTTGATTAAAACTTTGCCCGGTTTTTAAGTCTACTGCGTAAAAAGCAAATGCGCTTTAGTCTGTATGTCCTGGAATCCTGGCGATTCGGCCCCGATTCCAATGCAAATTTAGTTATTTTCTCCCAAACTCATTCACTTTTCGTGATTTCTGTTTGGAAATGAGGATAGTTCTTATGCCATAATACTCCAATCCCTCCTAGAAAAAACCGACTTGCACTGTCAAAACCTGTCAAACTGCTTCCGTACCTTTGTCACATTGAATATTAGGCAAGCAAAATGGAGACATACGATGGCATTCATACAATTTATGAGGGTGACGTTCAGTACCCTTATGCCGACGTCGGTGCACCGAAATTGCTCCATATAAGTGGGGTAACTCCGGAAAACCGCCGCGCTTACAACTATGAATGCCCCTGCTGCCATAAACGTCTTCGTCCGCGTCTCGGCAAGAAAAATAGGCACTGTTTCTTCCACGACAAAGGATCTCGATGTTCAATGGACAAATATATCCACGACACAGCAGAGCGCTTGCTGAAGGAGAAATTCGATAGCGACGAACCGTTTGAATTGGAGATGCCGGTCACAAGCCAATGCCGCAATATTGATAAGTGCAGATTCAAAGCAGACAATTATTCTGGCAGCTGTAAATCCGTTGAGAGGAAAACCTTCAATCTCAAAGATTACTACCAAGAATGTCTGGTGGAAAAGCAAATCGGTGACTTCCGTCCAGACCTTGCTCTTATCGATAATACCGGAAAAAAAGAACCGATATTCATTGAGATATGGCATAAGCACAAATCAGATGATACCAAACTTAATTCTGGTTATAAAATCATCGAAATCCGTCTGAAGAAGATGGAAGATCTGGAAACACTTGTCAAGGAGCCCATCCGCGAATCTGATACAGTGCAGTTATTCAACTTCAAGCCAACCACATATAATCCGAATGAAGAGCATTGTCTGAAACTGTACAAATTTGTGCTCTACCCGTCATTCAAGTCATTCTTGACTCCAATACCAACCATTCGGTGCATTGATTATCTCGATAAGCACTTCTCTCATCCTCTCATTGAAATAACGGCAAACTTGATTGGTTATTATGATACCAATGAGTTCTGGCAGTATTGCCTTCATATCTGCCGCGACAAGGGATTTGATGTCAAGGACTGCTATATGTGCAAGCATAGCAGACGAAATCGGGAGGCTGAGGAAGGAGAGCCCAAAACTATATACTGCAAGAAACTCACGACAACGGCCGTTAAGCATATATGCGAACATAATTATGGGAAAGAATGTGACTCTTTTGAGACGATTGATGGAAGATTCCTTCAGCTCAAACAGAGATTCTTTAATTCTGATTTATACATCTGGATGCCGGAGAAGGCAGACAACAATAAAGAATAGGCGATGAATTCAAACGAGAAGCCATCAAAGACATTTTGCCACTATGGAAACGAATAATCTTGGCCGTGCAGGAGCAGCTTTCGTTAGAGCCTGCAAGAAAATCAAATGGAGCCACAAGGACGAGCGCAGGATTGCGTCCTTGGATACTATCATCAAATCGCTGAAACACCTTCGGCCACGGAAAGGATATGCGTATGAGACCGTCCTTCCTTTGATGGCAGGCTATGGGGACCTATGCACTCCGTATGCCCGGAAAGAGTCAGTTCCGGACCTTGAATCCATTCACGATTTTGAACACACCCCGGCATTCTTCAGGATGATGCCGAAAGGATACTACGAAATCTGGAAGAAAGTCGGTTTTGATTTCACTACGGAATGCATCTGGGAACTCTTCCTGCTCACAGAGTTGCCTTATCACTTGCCGAAGTTCTGGCACGGAGGCTACGAGTCCATCCTCTACTTCCTGCATACCGGGGATTTGAACAAGGTCCTGGAGACAGTCTATCGTGAGCAATTCGAAGATACCAGACTCGGATTCCTGCACAAGAACGGCTTCTCAAAGCTCCAGAAACTCAATCAGGATGCCAGTCTGCTCCCCAAGGTGACGCTCGCATCAGACAACGAAGCAATCATCAATTTCACCGGCTGGAACGACTGGAACGGACTGCTCGATGTCACCGTCAGAGTCACACGAACTCCAAGAAGCATCAGATTCCACGAGAAGGAAATCAAAAGGCTTGTACCCTATAACTGCGGCATCTGTTACTAGACCGCCGGAAAAATATTATTAACTTAGCAATCAGTAAGCAAGCATTATTATGAGAACCCCTAAAGCAATCATTGAATTGGCACGTGAATACGGATATCCAGGTGCTGTGTATTTCGGCAAATTCGGAAACACCAAAGTATTCGAGCCAAAGTCAGAAGATGATGGTACTGACCCAGCCCCTATTGGGCTTCCGGATGTGTTTATCTGGGAGAACAAAAAGGCCTCAGCTGTTTCAGGAATGGCTGCCTTGGACATTTATTGTAAAATCGAAGATGGAGATGATACGAGTGCAGACGGCGAATTGAGCAGTGAACCCATCATAGTAACCAATCGCCCATTCAAATGTCAGAAATGCGGCGGAAAGGTTGTTCGTCTGGTCTATGGTATGCCGGGACCGGAAATGTACGAAAAAGCGGAGCGCAAGGAAGTTGTTCTCGGAGGATGTTTGTTCAATATTGACGGCAACCCTCAATGGGCCTGCAGCGAATGTAAGCAGCGTTATTGGAAAAAATAATCGACTAGTCACACCATGGAGAAGAATTTCTACACTGATGAAGAAAAATACTGGAGCGAGGGCGGCAATACCGGCACTCTCCCTTCCAGAATAACGCCTTCAGGAGTCAATGTGCTTGAGCCGAACGAGGTGTTCGTTTTTGGCAGCAATGAAGACGGAGCCCACATCGGAGGAGCGGCGCGTGTGGCGATGGAGAAATTCGGTGCAGTCTGGGGTCGCGGAGAGGGTCTTCAAGGGAAAAGTTATGCAATCCCCACAATGGAGGGCCTGAATAGCACCGACAGAGCCGTGAGAAGATTTACCTCGTATGCTTGTAATCATCCGGACTTGAAATTCTTCGTCACTGCTATCGGTTGCGGCATTGCTGGATACAAACCGAAAGAGATTGCCCCGATGTTTATGCAGGCAACAACTCTGAAGAATGTATATCTCCCATTGAGTTTTTGGAAGGTCCTTGTTGATATGATTGATTGCCCTGCAGAAGTCGCTGCTGCGGTACAAAATATCATCAATCTCTGCCGGTATATGCACATCAACAATGCTCCAACCTGGAATCACAGGACAGATGAAGCCATATTCAACAGTCTTGACCGTTGCCATATGTGGGCCCTGGGCATTCTGCTCGGTGTTATCGATAAGTCCGAGCAAGAGCCCCAAATCAAGGCCCTTCCGGAAGAATTGCAGGAAAGGATACTGTCAGCGCTGAAAGCATTGTAATCAAGATGGAAAACGAGACTCAGAACAGAATCCTGCGGGTTCTCTTTGTCGGAGGATTCCAAGAGCAGCGGGAAGTAATTCTCAGGCTGTGCAACTACTATTGCACTACCTGTTTTGAGGAATATTCCGGAGGAAAACCAAATCGTCTGGAGATGGTGGAGAAGAATGCCGGCAAGCTTCTTCTTGTCGACGGATATCATATGGCCTGCTGTGACTGCGACCGGTGGGATTTGATTCTGGTCTGGCCGGATTGCGATGATGCCACCAAAAGATTTCTCGATGAGAAGCCCAAAGCTCTCTGGATATCCTATCTCGACAACAGTATTGAAGGCGGATGCTACCAGCACGCAATCAATACCATCGAGCAGTGTTTGAGAATTATCTGACAAAAGCGAATGAAAGCCTACTCCTTCTCAAACCTTATCGTCCGTCCGTTCCCAACAATCGCAGACCTGAACAATCCCTGGATCTTCGGCGGTGTTCAGGTTCTCATCAATGTCTCTGGCCACGATTACCCGAAGGATGTGCTCAAGACGATAGAGGCAAAAGGAATCCGCTGGTATCATTTCCCTTTGGTAGAGGAAGGCCCGGATATGGGATTGGAGAATATTCTAGCCGCTGTGCGTGAACTGATGAAGGCCGATGCTGCCGGAGAAAAGGTAGTCCTGCATTGTTCATTCGGCAATAATCGCAGCAGGACAGTTGCAGAGGCGTTCCACTTCAAGAAGATGGGATTCCAGCTTGAGGATGAGTACAAGGGATATCCCAATCATTTGGCATACAATTGTGGTGAAGGGCATTTGCCGGAGTTTGAGGAAATGGAACAGTTTCTGATAAGCTTATCGCTATAAATGCTTATTTTTGCACAAGTAACAAGCAATATCCTTAAGAATTATGAGGAAATATCTTTTATGCATTCTGCCGTTGTTGGCAACTATTTTGGGTGGACAAATTTGCAATGCCCAGATTTCTGTTGGCAGCATAGAGGAAGACTTCGTTAAAATTACAGGCAAGGTGTATTATACCGTTGATGGAATATATACGAAAGGTGGGAACTATTACCTTGTTGTAACTACCGATAATAGGTTTGATGAACCGCAATATTTTCAAATAGGAACCAACAAACAGGAAACTATCAAAAGTCTCCAGTCAATTCTTTCTCTTTACGATACACTTGGGGCAGATTCCAAGACTGAAATTGTCGATCCCAATGGGATGAAATGCATCGTTTATAAGCAAAAAGGGATAGGTTCTTTCCTCGATTTGTATTTCAAAGATTGTGCAGGGAAAGGACAACTGGGGAAGAAAGTTCTCTCAACTTACATCAAGATTGTCAATAAGCAAAAGGAATAATCAAGCGGTCAAGCCCTTCTTCCTCCGCTGAAGCTCCGTCAGAAAGGTTTGGTTCCTGTCGCTACAGTTTTAGGTCAATAACTCACCAGCCTTCCAAAATCATCCCAGCCGGGCTGCATCTTTCCTTTACGGGTGTCATCGATAAGGGTCTGGAGCATATGCATCGCATATTCCGGTCTCTTGGAGTTGTTGTAGTGCTGGATGCGGTCAACCTTGATGCGAC
>NZ_JBAELF010000016.1:0-3909 GCF_056211015.1 Candidatus Egerieousia sp. | reverse complement strand
TGATTATTTGTCTATTTTTGTTCATGGCTAAAGGACTATATTTGTTTTGTTTTCAACCACAATATAGTGATAATCAATGAATTATCAAACACTTTAGCCTTTTTTATTTTATATTTTATTCACTTGCGAAACTTGAGTTATCTGTTACTATCGCCAGTGGAAAATCATTCAGCGGATTCAGCATTTTCAACCACCTCGGCGCTTTGGGTCTCCTTGCCCTTGAGATATGAAGGGAGGTTCATTCCGGCCATCTTGAAAAGGTCCTCCAACGGTGGAACCGACTGCATGAGACCTGAAACAAAGTTTGCGGTTGCGGTCTTTCCATCCTTGCCCGAACCATTGTCCCATACTGTGACCTTGTCTATGTTTATGCCCTTGACTGCCTCCACCTGAGTCTTCACGAGTTCCGGCAAGCGGTCCGCTATCATCATGAGCACTGCCTGCTGAGGATCGTTTGCTGCGGCCTGAACCATTCTGTTGAAACCGTCGGCCTGTTTTGAGAGAATCTCAAGAGTACCGCGTGCCTGAGCCTCCATCTTTGCGTAAATTGCATCAGCCTCACCCTGGGCCTTTCTTCTGAACTGCTCTGCAAGGGCTTCAGCCTCAATGATTGCCTTCTCCTTCTCTATCTGAGCGGCAACCACAATGTTTGCCATCTGTGTGGCTTTCTCCCTCTCGGCACGTGCAAGCTCGGCGTCACGCTCCGATTTGTAAGCCTCCTCAAGCGCCTTTGCGGCCTGAACCTTCTCAGCGGCCACTGCCTGACGCTCGGCCTCCGCCTGTCTTTCACGGCGCAGGGCGTCTGACTGGGCGATTGCTATCTTTGAGTTGTTCTCACCTTCAACAGCCTTTGCATTGGCATCGGCTGTCTTGATACGTGTATCCCTTGATGTTTCGGCAATTCTGATATCCTTGTCCCTGTCGGCCTCGGCCTTACCAATCTCACCATAGCGGTTCTGCTCGGCAACGCTCTTCTTGGCGTCATTGATAGCCTTTGCCGCAGCCTCCTTTCCAAGAGCCTCGAGATAACCGGATTCATCACGGATATCGGTGACGTTCACATTGATGAGCTTCAGACCGATTTTCCTGAGCTCGGCCTCAACGTTCGTGCTTACGTTTGCAAGGAACTTGTCACGGTCGGAGTTTATTTCCTCAATGTCCATTGTTGCAATCACAAGACGGAGCTGACCGAAGAGAATATCCGTTGCAATATTGCGTATATCCTCGGTTGAGAGACCAAGAAGACGCTCTGCGGCATTGGTCATGTTGTCCGGCTCGGTTGAAATTGCAACGGTGAAGCGGCAAGGAACGTCAACTCGGATATTCTGTTTTGAAAGCGCATTCGTAAGGTTGCACTCTATTGATATAGGTGTGAGGTCCATGAACGCATAGCTCTGGAACACAGGCCAGATGAATGAAGCGCCTCCATGCACGCACTTTGCAGATGAAATGCCACCCTGTTTGTTTCTTCCTGTTTTTCCGTAGATTACAAGAATCTTGTCTGAAGGGCATCTCTTGTACCTTGCCATGATGGCTGAAAGGCTCACGAAAAGAACCACTACAATGATAACAATAAGATAGATGTACATGATACTATAATTTATAAGGTTAATATTCTTCTACAGCGATGCTTGATCCAACCGCTCAAGTTTCGCAAGCATTTAACTTATCCTTTTTCAAGAACTTACAGAAGGCTTGCGAAACTTGAGTTAAATTATCATGGCACCCGCCTCCTCAACAAGGACCGTGCTGTTGTTCACAACCTCAACCACCTTTATGCAGGCTCCGGTAGGTATTGCAGGCCCGTCGGTGACAGCGTCATATTCCCTCACACAACCATTGATGGTAATCTGAACCTTTCCCTCGCCTTTGCGCTCGCCTGGAACTTTGAGATAAACGCTGCCCTCGCAACCGCTTGCACACTGATACAGATCTATGTTCCCGGACTGCTGCATGGAATTCATCCATTTGAAAAGATACATTATGGCAGCAACCAGTCCTACGCCTATTGCAACTGCTATGAACATAAGCAAGGCAACGGAGTCTATTGACTGCTGAAGGAGAATCGCCGACCAGCCGAAGCCCAGGCAGAAATTCACAAGGTTCCTGAATGTGAGCAGGTTGGAGCCGCTGTCAGAATCGGAATCCGTCCCATCGGCTCCGCTGAAATCGCCATCGTCAGTGGAAAAATCCGAAGAGTCAGCATCGGCCCCAATGAAGGTCATCACGCTCTGAATTACAAAAATCAAAGAAGCTACCAAAGTCACTCCCCAGAGTATCTGCATAGGGAGGCTCAATGAATTCCACCATTCCATATCCAAATGTTTTGATAAATAATTACTGCAAATATACAAAATTTTATTGTTTTACAATAAATATTTAAAAAATTGCTTCTTCGTACGAAAAAAAGCGGCAGGTCACGAAAAAGGCCGCATCAGCGGCCTAGCGGAAGGCGCGAACTTGCTGGAATGCGAAAACTTGCGGCAAGACTGCGAAGAGTTGCGAAAAGCAGCAAGTTCGGTATAGCCCGGGAGCGGTGCAGCGGGGTTTGGGGCAGAGCCCCAATGAAAGAAAAACCGCATCAGCGGCCTAGCGGAGGGCGCGAACTTGCTGGAATGCGAAAACTTGCGGCAAGAAAGCGAAGAGTTGCGAAAAGCAGCAAGTTCGGTATAGCCCGGAGCGGGAATAAACTTAAGCGGCAGGTCACTGGAATATGAAAAATTCCGCCACGGAAAGGCGGAATTTTTCAGATGAAGTGACTGCCGCAATCAGGCAGCTATTTGGTATCGATTTCAAATCTGCAAGTAACGCTGATGCTCACTGAAACCTTGTCAACATCAAGTTCGGTTCCCTGTACCGCATTCGCACCCTCTGCTGAATCCAGCATAGTCATTGACTTGAGCATGTATCTTGGCTGATAACCGCCCTGGGCAATGTTGTAATATGACTGAATATAAATAGGTTTTCCAGTCTTTGCACCAAGGGCTCCGGTGAGTACATCCGCATTCTCCTTTGCCTGACGTGCAGCAGCTGCAAGCAACTCATCCTTTGTCTGCTTCTCAAGTTCGGTTGAAACCTTCATCTGACCGAGATTCATATCATAAATACCCATCCGGCCGAAGCTGTCCATACAGATTGCAAGCTGATTGGCATTGGAAAGCTTCAAAGTGTATGACCTTCTCTCCTGCACCTCATCCTTCTTGAGGAACTTCCTGCGCAGGGCGGCGCCCATATCGTCTATTGTCATGACCTCCTTGGGATTCAAACCCAGATCGGCCACCACCTTGATCATCTCTTTTTCAACGCTCTCCAGAGTCTGAGGTTTCTTCAAATCCTTCTCATACACGGTGATATTCAGAATCAGCTCGTCCGGAACCACCTGCTTATCAACCTTGGCGGTAACTTCAACATATTTCATATTCTCCTGAGCCACGGCCCTGTTGCCAACCATCAGGAAACACATTGCAGCAACTGCCGCCATAATCATAAAACTCTTTTTCATAATCTTCTGACTTTTTAAGTTCTTATCAATCCACCTGCGATAGTATTTTCACCTTCCGCAGGCATCATTGCTCCTATCAAATATCGTTCCATAAATTCCTCCCGTCTCAGGAGCGACAACAAATAATGCATCAGCGGCCGCCCTGTGACATTCCGGGTGCAAATCACGCCTTTTCACACCCTGATTGATTCCGGAAGTGTATTCCGGGCGCAAATCACGCCTTTCCACACCCCGCTGGAGCCGGATGGTGAACTATAAGCTTTGAGATAATGAAACCCTCATGACATAATTTGTAGTCGCCAAAGTTCATGAAAAGGGTTGACGCCCGTCTATATTATATACACCAATATACATTAGACTATGGCAGACATCCAGTTCACACAGGTCGTATCGCGCGGTTGCGGTAT
>NZ_JBAELF010000015.1:0-22853 GCF_056211015.1 Candidatus Egerieousia sp. | reverse complement strand
CCCGAATATCTGCAGAGCTATCTGAACGAGTTCTGCTACAAGTTCAACCGCCGATACTTCGGTGACGGGCTCTTTGACAGGATGCTGCTGGCTGGCGTGGCCTACAAAAACGAATTTAGGTACAACATTAAGTAATCATTTTAATTAATCATATCTGAACAATAATTCATATATTTGTTAGATTAATGTACGGGTGCAGAAAACATAAAAAAAATCTAAATACATATATAATATGGCTTACACTTTTGCAGACAGACACATTGGTCCAAGAGAAAAGGATATCCAGTATATGCTTGGTAAACTTGGCCTGAATTCTTTGGATGAGCTCACAAAGGAAACCGTTCCGCAGGACATTCTGCTTCCTGAGGACCTCAAGCTCAATGCTCCTGTTGGAGAGAACGCCTATCTGGCTTCGCTCAGGAAAATGATTTCCCTGAACAAACAGTTCCGTTCACTCATTGGTGAAGGTTTCTTTGGAACAGGAGTTCTTCCTGTAATTTCAAGGAACATTTTTGAGAACCCGAGCTGGTACACTTCCTATACACCGTATCAGGCTGAAATTTCCCAGGGACGTCTTGAGGCTCTTCTGGTATTCCAGACCATGATCAGCTCTCTCACAGGCTTCAATCTCTCGAACTGCTCGATGCTTGACGATGCACAGGCAGCCGGTGAGGCAATGAGAATGATGTACGAACTCCGTTCCCGTGATGCTGTGAAAGCGGGCAAGAATATCATTTTCGTTGACAACAACATTTATCCTCAGGTGCTTTCAGTTCTCAAGACAAGAGCCAAGGGACTCGGCATAGAGATACATACAGGCGATTTCAATACTTATGAAGTTGAAGCCGGATGCTATGGCGCCATGGTTCAGTATCCTGCAGCCAATGGTGAGGTCAGGGATTACAGTGCGTTCTGCGCAAAGATACACGCCGCCGGCGGTCTTGTAACTGCATATTGCGATCTTCTTGCTCTTGCAGTTCTCAAGGAACCTGCAGCATGGGGAGCCGACTGCGCTGTTGGTTCAGCACAGAGATTCGGCCTTCCTATGGGCTTCGGCGGTCCTACAGCCGGATACATGGCAACAAAGGACACATACAAGAGAAACATTCCTGGAAGAATAATAGGTGTTTCCGTTGACAGACTTGGCAACAAGGCGGTAAGACTTGCCCTCCAGACACGCGAACAGCACATCAAGAGAGAGAAAGCCACATCGAACGTATGCACCGCAACAGCGCTCATGGCAACAATGAGCGGTATGTACGCAGTGTATCACGGCCCACAGGGCATCAAGGACATTGCATCAAAGGTAAGCTTCTACGCTCACAAGATTGCCGAAAAACTTCAGAAAGCCGGCTACACTCTTGAGTGCGAACATTTCTATGACACAATATGCATTACAGGTCTCAACGGCAAGGAACTCAATGTAAGAGCTATAAAGGACAGCGCTGAAAGAGCGGGCTACAACTTCAACTATCTTGAGCAGGGCAAGGTGAAGATCAGTTTCGACGAGCTCACGGACTGTGCCGAAGCCAGGGCAATAATTGAGATCTTCGGTGCTGCTGCACCTAAGTGCTGCTGCACCAATGAGACTGACTGCTCAGACAACTTCATGGCAAGAGAGAGCGCAATTCTCACAGAGGAGGTATTCAGCAAGTACCACAGCGAAACTGATATGATGAGATACATCAAGAAGCTCGAACGCAAGGACATCTCACTCACCCACTCCATGATTCCTCTTGGAAGCTGCACAATGAAGCTCAACGCAGCTGTTGAAATGCTTCCTCTCTCATGGGCTGAGCTTGCAAACGTTCATCCATACGCACCTGCAGATCAGGTTGAGGGTTACATGCAGATGATAAAGGAACTCGAAGCCGACCTCTGCGTAATCACCGGATTCGATGCCTGCTCGCTCCAGCCTAACTCAGGCGCCGCAGGCGAATATGCCGGTCTTTCAACCATACGCGGATACCTCAGGGCAAACGGTCAGGAGAACAGGGACACCATCATAATCCCTACCTCCGCACACGGAACCAACCCTGCATCAGCAGCAATGGCCGGTTTCAAGATTGTGCTCGTAGGATGTGACGAAGGCGGTAACATCAATGTTGAGGAACTCAAGGAGAAGGCCGCAGCCAACAAGGAGAACCTTGCCGGCCTTATGATAACCTACCCTTCAACACACGGTATCTTTGAGGTGAAGATAAGGGAAATAGTTGATACAATACACGCAAACGGAGGTCTTGTGTATATGGACGGTGCAAACATGAACGGACAGATAGGTCTTACCTGCCCTGGTTACATAGGTGCCGACGTATGCCACCTCAACCTTCACAAGTCATTCGCAATGCCTCACGGTGGTGGCGGCCCGGGTGTTGGCCCTATCTGCTGCACAAAGGCTCTTGCTCCATACCTCCCTGGCCATCCTGTAATCGAGGACTGTGGCGGAAAGGACGTGAACGCAGTATCCGCAGCTCCTTACGGCAACGCGCTTCTTCTCCCTATCACCCATGCGTATATAAAGATGCTTGGCGCAGCAGGTCTGAAGAAATCAACCCAGATAGCCATTCTCAATGCAAACTACATGGCAGCCGCATGTGCCCCTGATTACAGAACACTGTATCACGGTGCAACCGGCCGCGTAGGACACGAGTGCATCATTGACTGCCGTCATTTCAAGGCAGAATACGGAGTTGATGCAACGGACATTGCAAAACGTCTGATGGACTTCGGCTTCCACGCTCCAACCCTCTCATTCCCTGTTCACGAGACTCTTATGGTTGAGCCTACTGAGAGCGAGCCTCTTGCAGAGCTTGACAGATTCGCCGATGCTCTCAAGCAGATCAAGAAAGAGTGCGAGAAAATCAAGAGCGGCGAGTACGATGCAGAGGACAACCCTGTAAGAATGAGCCCTCATACAGCAGTTGAATGCTGCTCTGACGAGTGGAACCACAAGTACAGCAGAACAGAGGCCGCTTATCCTTTCGAGTGGCTCAAGGAGAACAAGTTCTGGCCTGCTTGCGCAAGGGTTGACAACGGCTGGGGTGACCGCAACCTCGCTCCTACCTGCGTTGATTTCTGCTAGAAACATATAATCGGCTGATTCAGCAGTGGCAGGAATTTACGTACATATTCCATTTTGCAGAAAATTCTGCACTTATTGCAACTTTTATTCCGTGGGGAGACTTTCCCTGCGGAATAATTTTGTTGACGCCATCTGTCAGGAAATCAGCCAGCAGCGCAAGTTTTTCCATGAAATTGCTCCGTATGGAGTTGCCGGTTCTGAGAGTACCGTTATTGATACCTTATACTTTGGCGGAGGCACTCCCTCTGTGCTGGAACCCCGGATGCTGGAACGTATATGCAATGCCCTGAGAAGCAATTTCAATCTTGAACAGCTGAAGGAATTCACCATTGAGCTGAATCCTGATGACGTAACTCCCGACTTTGCCGTATTTCTCAAGAGCCTTGGAGTCAACAGGGTTAGCATGGGCATTCAGAGCTTTGACGATGCGCAGCTGCAATGGATGAACCGCCGCCACAACGCCGCACAGGCCAGTGAAGCCTTTCACATTCTAAGAGCAGCCGGCTTTTCAAACATCAGTTGTGATCTCATTTTCGGTTTTCCTTCTCTCACTGGCGATAGTTGGGAAAAGAGCATCCGCAGTCTTCTTGATCTGCACCCGGAACACATCTCCTGCTACCAGATGAGCGTGGAAAGCGGAACGCCTCTTGCCCGCTCGCTTGGCAAGGCCTGTGATTCATCGGGCAACAGAATGCTGGAAATGCCTTCACAGGAAGAATGCGCCTCACAGTACGCCTTGCTTCAGGAACTTCTTTCACAGGCCGGATACCTGCAGTATGAGATTTCCAATTTCTGCCTGCCGGGTTATCATTCAAGGCATAACAGTTCGTACTGGAACAATGTTCCATATCTCGGACTGGGCCCTGCCGCGCACTCATTCAACGGAGTGAAGCGTGAATGGAACGTGCCGGTGCTTCAGAGGTATGTCAAGCACTATATGTATGGTGAACCATCGCAGGTGAAAGAAGAGGAAACTCTTACTGAAAAGGATCTGTTCAATGAAATGCTCATGCTGGGCTTGAGGCAGGCAAAAGGTTTGGATTGGAAAGAATTGGAGAAAAGTTGCTATTACGAACTCATAAGGCCAGATCTGCAACGCCTTTTAAAATCCGGTGCGCTTGTGAAGTTCTGTACAAATGCTGAGAAGGATGGATGTGCCGTCAAACTGCGTTTGAGGATTCCGGCCAGCAGATTCTTTGTTTCTGACAATATCATCAGGGAACTTTTCATTCTATGAAGCCCTGAACAAGTTTCCGGGTGTAAAATGTGGCTTTTCACACCCGGCAAGCTTGAAAATCAATACTCCGGGTGCAAAACAAGCGTTTTTACACCCGGAGTATGTTTTAATGTCCAAGACAGCCCTGCGTCTATTTCAGATAAGTGTCGCCGCTGGCTACCTTGCCGTCGGTTGTGTAAACGTCAACTGAATAAACACCCTTTGTAAGCTGGCCTTCCGGCTGGAAGAAGATGCAAACCTCAACCTCCTCGCCTTCGTAATCAACGTCTCGTGCCGCAGAGCACATGAGCTGTTCGCCATCGGCCTCGAATATCTGCTGGTCGCCTGAAGTCATGAGAATTCCGTCAGGTCCCTTGATTCTAACATATACAGTTCTCATGCCCTTCTTTGCAATGCTGTTCTCAACCAGGGTTATGCAGGTCTTGAGCCTTGATGCACGGCTGCTGCGCTCTGTTGCCTTGCCCTTGTTGTTGATTCCTATCATTGATAGTCCGCGTCCCTTGAGCACGGAGCCTTTCTCAACCTGCTTTGTAAGGTCATCGGTAGTGGTCTTGAGGTCATTGTACTTCTGCTTGCTTTCCTTGGCCTCCTGCTTTGCCTGTGAAGCTTCCTCGCGGAGAGCAATATTCAGGGTGTTGAGAGAATCAATCTGATGGATGTAGTTCCTCATGATTGAACGCAATGTACCAAGCTCCTTCTCATACTTCCTGAGCTTTGCCTTGTTGGTTGCCTCGGTCTGCTTGACCTTCTCAATGAGCTGGGCAACTTTCTCGCGCTCAAGGTTCAATGACTGGTTCAGGGTATCGTTTGTTGAGGACAGATTTGCATAATCACTCTGAAGCTGTTCCATCTGCTCGGTAAGGTTCTCCTTGTCAATGGTGAGGTCATCAATGATTGAATTCCTGTCCGCCCACACATAAATGAATACACCGGCCAGAACTACAATTACTCCTGCAAGCACCCAGATAATGGTTTTAAGTTTCTTTTCCATATTTCCAAATCTATTTTCTTCCTTTAAATATGACAAATAACACCTGTTAAGGTTTAATTTTACAAAAATATAAAATACCCTTCAAAACTCAACGCTTTTCAATATCTTTGCACTATAAAATGCTCAAAGCAGCTGATGCGGGTACTCCAGACCGCTGCAAAAGTCTTGCCAAAAGCATTTGGAACCAGATAAAAAAACACCAATATGAAACATTTGATCAGAAGCGTAAAGTACTTCATTTACATTGCCATTGTTTTCTGTATAATAGTGGCAATAATATATTACCTCTCAGACCATTCCCGCACAAGTTCACCTCTTGACCTGTTCAAGGAGGGTTCCTGGTGGAAGATGCTCCTGTTCTTTGTGGCATTCTCAGCTGTGTACCCTCTGGTGGGATATCAGAAAAAAGAGCTTTACCATAACGGCAACCTCAAGGATTACAGACAGCAGATTCTCCAACTCTTTGAGAACGCGCGCTACCAGCTGGTGGATGAAGGCAATGACTATTTCAAGTTCCGTTTGAAGAACCGCGTGACCGCAGTGCTTACAAAAATGAGCGAAGACGAGATTACAATAGATTTTTCAGAAAATCCAGCCATAATCTCAGGTCTTCGCAAGGATGTACTCCGTTTTGCCCGCAATGTTGAGCGCGTGATTTCCGTAGAAGAATAAACGCTCGCTGCCCCTGTACAGTAATAATATAGCGTCACACAAAAAGCATAGTGCGGAAGGTTTCACTATTTTGCAAGGACCTTCCGCATTTACATTTCACAACTACCTGTTAATAAGTATCTTACAAAATTAATATGCGGAAGGACTACGCTGATTCACGAAACCTTCCGCACTAAAGGACTCAAAACGGCAAATACCGCTTATTTACGTATTGCAGCAATACCTGGAAGCTCCTTACCTTCAAGGGCTTCAAGCATTGCGCCGCCACCTGTTGACACATAGCTCACTGCCGAAGCATAGCCAAGCTGGTTGACTGCTGCAACGCTGTCTCCACCGCCAACGAGTGTGAAGGTTCCGTTCTGAGATGTTGCCTGTGCAAGCAAAGCTGCAACTGCCTTGGTTCCCTTTGCAAAAGAAGGCATCTCAAAAACGCCTACAGGACCGTTCCAGAGAATGGTCTTCGAGCCAAGGATAACGCTCTTCCACTGCTCAACTGAACTTGGAGCGGCGTCCATACCCATCCAGCCGTCAGGAATGGCATTGATAGGGCAAACCTGGCTTGCAGCATCGTTGTCAAATTTATCCGCTGCAACAACTTCGTTTCCGAAATAAAGTTTCACTCCGCATTCGGCCGCCTTTGCCATTATGGACTTTGCTACATCAATCTGATCGTCCTCGCAGAGAGAATCACCAATCTTTCCGCCCTGGGCCTTGATGAATGTGAACACCATACCGCCGCCGATTATCATATTATCGACCTTGCCGAGTATGTTCTCTATGACACCTATCTTGGAAGATACCTTTGCTCCACCTACAATGGCGGTTACAGGCTTCTCTGAATGTTCGAGCACTGAATCAATGGCCTTGATCTCACCTTCCATGATGTAACCGAACATCTTGTCCTCAGGGAAATAGTCGGCAATCAGCGATGTTGAAGCGTGTGCACGGTGAGCTGTTCCGAATGCATCGTTAATATAGCAGTCTGCATAGCTTGCCAATGTCTTCACGAACTCCTTCTGGCTGGCCTTGACCTCGGCCTTGGCAGCTTTCTTGACTTCATCCGATGCATCATCGGCCAGTCCTCTTGGCTTGCCTTCCTCCTCAGCGTAGAATCTGAGGTTTTCAAGCATCATGACCTCACCAGCCTTGAGGGCGGCAGCCTGTGCTCCGGCCTTCATGCAATCATCCGCAAAAATTATCTTCTGACCGAGAAGTTCCTCAACCTTGTAAATGATATGTTTGAGGGAGAATTTGTCTGCAACGCCTTTCGGTTTTCCCAAATGGCTCATAAGTATGAGCGAGCCGCCTCCTGCAAGAACTTTCCTGAGGGTTGGAATTGCGGCACGTATTCTGGTGTCGTCAGTAACTTTGAAATCGCCATCCAATGGCACGTTGAAATCAACTCTTACAATTGCCCTCTTCCCGGCAAAATTGTAAGTATCAATACTTTTCTGCATAATATTTGTTTTTATATTTCTTTACAACGATGGTGAATTAATGTTTTCTGCCGCCTGCATTAACTCCTTCGGCTGGCGTTGGCAGCAAGGCAGGGAGATCCGTTTTCCTTGCCATAAGCCAGATGCCTGCAAGAATGAAAGGAATGCTCAGCAGCTGACCCATATCCAGAGGCATGCCCTGCTCGAAAGCAACCTGAGGCAGCTTCACGAACTCTATTGCAAAACGCGCGCCGAATATCAGCACGAGGAACAGTCCGAAAAGGAAGCCCCTGCGCAGCTTGCAGGCGGCATATTTATAAAGCAGCACCATTATCACACCGGTAATCAGATAGCACCCGGCCTCATACAGCTGGGTAGGATGCATAGGCACTGTTTCTCCACAGCGATGGAATATGAATCCCCAGGGCAGATCGGTTGGGTTGCCGTAAATCTCCGAATTCATGAGGTTGCCCAGCCTTATGAACATACCGGCAAAAGGAACAGCAATTGCAAGCCTGTCCATAACCCACAGGTAGTCAAAATCGTATCTCCTTCCGTACTTCTTCACGAACCACACGATTCCTATGAGGATTCCTATGGCTCCTCCGTGCGAGGCAAGACCTCCCTCCCATACTTTCAGGATTTCACCCGGATGCGCCAGATACCAGTCAGGCTGATAAAAGAGCACATGCCCGAGCCTTGCACCTATCAAGGTACAGAAAATAAGAAGATATAACAGCGGATCCAGCAGGCTCACAGGCAGTTTCTCCCTCTTGAAGAAACTTTTGAACATGAAATATCCAAGTATGAAACCGCTCACGAAGAGAAGGCCGTAGTACCTGACTTTCAAACTGCCTATTGAAAAAAGCACCGGATCAACGTTCCAATCAATGTATGCCAGCATAATATCTACTAATTACTGTTTTATCTTACCAGTCGTGAAAATACGCTCAAAGGTATGGCCTTGCCAAAACGGTCCCTGAGCACAAGTTCGCCGCAACCAAGCACAGCCCCGTCATTGGAGAGTGACACAGGATAATCGAGCGGTTCAATGTCCAGCAGGCCAAAGGCCGCACGCACTGCACTATCGGCAAGCAGCGCGGAATAACCGTTGGAATAAAGGTTCAGTACCATGAACGAGTCCTTTGGAGCAAGAATCCTGGAGCAATTCTTGAGCAGATCAAAAAGCAGCTCGTCGAGTTTCCATTTCTGCCCGTCGGGGCCGTGTCCGTAAGCAGGAGGATCAAGAATCAGGCCATTGTACAGATGCCCGCGCTTTGCCTCGCGCTCCACAAAGGTAAGAGCGTCCTCAACAACCCAGCGTATTCCGTCAAGACCGCTGTTCTCCATATTGCCCTTGGCCCAGGTTACAACCTGACGCACCGAATCCAGATGTGTGACATCCGCTCCGGCACATTTGGCCGCAAGGCTTGCGGCACCGGTGTAGGCAAAGAGGTTCAGCACCTTTGGTCTTTGCATTCCTGTACCATCGCCCATGTTGGGATTAAGATTAGCTGCAATGCGTCTGCACTGGTTGAATATGAAATTCCAGTTTGGCGCCTGCTCCGGGAACACCCCAACGTGCTTGAAGGAAGTGAGGCCAAGCCTGAGCTTGAATTTGAGCTCCGCAGCATTGTAGGATATGTACCACTGCTCCGGCATCTTCTTGAGCATCTGCCATTTGCCGCTGTCCTCCTTGCCTGCCTTGCCGAAACCGGCTCCGGCAATGAACTTTGTATGGCACATCCTGTTCCACTCGCTCTGCGGCAGGGAGCTCTCCCACAAGGCCTTTGGTTCCGGACGGCAGAGTATGTACTGACCGAAACGCTCCAGCTTCTGGCCGAAACCCGAATCAATGAGCTCGTAATCGCTCCAATGCTTGTTTGGACTCTGTATTATCACCCTTGGTTATTCTTGTCAATCTACATACTGGGCCGCACGGCGCTGGTCCTTCTCCTTTATGGATTCACGTTTGTCGTACTCGCGCTTGCCCCGCGCAAGGGCAATGTTCACCTTGGCGTAGCCCCTCTCTGAAATGAACATGAGAGTTGCTATTATAGTAAGTCCCTTCTCCTTCACAGCCCTCTGCAAACGCCTGAGTTCCTTTCTGTTAAGCAACAGCTTGCGGTCCCTGCGAGGCTCGTGGTTGTTCCTGTTGCCCCACCAGTACTCGGCAATGTTCATGTTCTTTATGAACAGTTCGCGCCCTACGAAATAACAATAGCTGTCAACCAGCGAAGCCTTGCCTGCGCGCACGGATTTTATCTCCGTACCGCAGAGCACAATGCCGGCCGTGAACTTCTCAAGAAACTCATACTCGAAGCCCGCCCTCTTGTTCTTTATCTCTATCTTTCCATTCTTGCGCATAAGAATGCAAATATAAGATTTCTAGTTGGAAATGCATTCAATTGTACAAGAATTCAGGAATGTTAATCCGGGGCATAATAGTAAACACTTTTTATCACACCGTTTTTAACTCCCAGGACCGGATGACAATCCACCGGTTCCTTATAACTGCCATCTGGGTTGAACATAGCGGATGCTTTTTCAACTTTGTCTCCTACGCGCAATCCACCGGGAATTGTTTCCACGAATGTTCTGAATCTCGGAGATCTAATGTGATAATCCAGCAATCTATATTGCTTTGAAATAATAAAAATTGACTCCAATTCACCATCGTGGTATATATATTCATAGGCTGGCTCTTCATAAAAGTAAGTCTCTTTGACCTCATCAGGAACTCCCAGCTTCTTTATAAGAATATCATATGATGTCTTTTCCCAATATCCTATTCCCTCCACATCATCACCAAGCCATCCATAAATAGTGATATTGCTGATTATGCTGTCAACTGCATAAAATCTATTTTCATCAAAATCCGAGTCTATACGCTTTAATTGATCAGTTCGCTTATCAGGGTTGGTATACCTGAGCTCAAGGTAACCGAATCTTTCATCCACCACTGAATCCACTTTTCTGCCAACACGTATTCCTCCAGGAACATCATTGACATCAACGGCGAATCTTGGAGAATTGAGGATAACAAGATTCAATCTGTCATGATTATCAATGAACAACGTATCCCCTCCGAATACATATGCATTGTGTGTCGTTTCCCAGAAATCATGATGTGCTTTGCAAAACACTGCGTCATCCCCGAAATGTTCACGAATGAATTCCTTATCAACAACCGTACCCAATTTAACGCCTTCAATATCCTGGGCGTGTCCCGGTTGCAGGCTCAATAGGAATACCAGAGCCCAAATGCAATATTTCTCAACAAGTTTCATACAAAGACATTACTATGTCAAAATTAGCAATTCTTCCTCTTGAATAAAAATCTCAAGCTACTTGAGTCATTTTCATAAGTACCTTAAAACCACAAATTAAATTTCCCGTAATATTTTGCCAAAATCTTCCGTTTTTCAAAACTATTTGATATTTTTGCATTGTCATAATAACCGACATTGATATTTGAGCTGTGAGTTTGGTGCCATGAGAATAATATCTTTCAGAAAAATCAGGGAGTTTTATGAAACTCCCGGCAATGAGGACAGTGAGATTCCATTGCGTGTATGGAATAACAAAGTTGAGAATGCACAATGGATGTGTCACGCAGACTTGAAAAAAGATTTTCCTTCTGCTGACTATATTGGCAATGACCGATATGTCTTTAATATTAAAGGAAACAACTACCGGCTGCTTGTAGTAGTCATTTTCAAGCCACAGTGGGTACTGATACGCTGGATAGGCCGGCACAAGGATTATGACAACATTGATTGTTCCACAATTTAACAGAAATTCCTATGGCAGAAATCACCAGACTCCAATATGAATACGCTCTTGAGAGAATAGAGGAGCTCCTTCCATACATTGGCAACAATGTGCCGGCTTCAGACAAGCACATGGTTGAAATGGACATTGTCACGGACATAGTGAACCGTTATGAGGCTGTTCACTTTCCAATAAAGAAGCCTACATTAGGTGAATTGATTCTCGATGCTCTTTCCACATACAATATGACTTCAAAGGAACTGGCTGAAAAACTCGGAATAAGTGCGCCAAGAGTAAGTGCATACATTCACGGCTACTCGGAGCCATCACTGAAAATCGCCCGCGATCTGTGTGACATCCTGCACCTCACACCAGCCCAGATCTTAGGTTACTGATAAATCTATAAATGGACATTAAGCAGATACATATAGATGAGTTGAGGCGGTATGACGCCGTATGCGTCCTGGGACCTACTGCCTGCGGCAAGACCTCCTTTGCTGTTGCTCTTGCACTGGCGATGGGCAATGCAGAAATCCTGAGCGCGGATTCCAGGCAGGTTTACAGGCATATGGACATTGGCACAGGCAAGGACCTCTGCGAATATGGCACCGTTCCCTACCATCTGATTGACATTGTTGAGGCCGGTACCAAATACAATCTTTTCGAATATCAGAAGGACTTTTCCAAAGCTTACCAGGACATTCGCAACAGAGGCGTATTCCCCATCATCTGCGGCGGAAGCGGACTGTACATTGAAGCTGTGACAAAACCGGGATACAATTTAAAAGCCGTTGAACCGGATGCCGCCTTACGCGCCAGTCTTGAAGAAAAAAGTTTTGATGAACTTCTGGAGCAGTTCAAGGCACTGAAACTCAAGCACGGCAGCCAGCCTCACAACCATACGGATTATGACACAAAGAAACGCCTGATTCGTGCTCTGGAGATTGAACTTGCAATTGACAGCGCGAATCAAAACTTCCAAAGTCCAAAAACACAAAATACAGTATCATACAAAACCATAGGAGATGTTGAGGGCCAGGTTCACAGCACCACCACGAATCTGGTGCTGCCAAGGAAGGTTTATTTCATAGGCCTGAAAATTTCACCTGAAAGGCGCAGGGCAAAGATTGACCGCAGGCTTGAAGCCAGGCTCAACGAAGGAATGATTGATGAGGTCAAAAAACTCCTTGACAGCGGAATAAAGGCCGAAGACCTTGTATATTACGGACTTGAATACAAATTTGTGACACAATACCTTACCGGAGAAATATCTTACGAATGGATGAAGGAGCATCTGGCCATTGCCATCCATCAGTTTGCCAAAAGGCAGATGACATGGTTCCGCGGAATGGAACGCCGCGGCACCACCATCCACTGGATCCCTGCGGAATAATCGTGCACTTTTGGGGGGTCAACCTATTGTCATTGACCCCAATGTATTCCTGCAAGCCGTATAATTTGAACAACTGCTGATCAATACTCTCGTGCGAGCCATGTCCAATCATCTTCTGTTTTAACATTTAATTCGGACTTTGTTGCAACGAATTTCTTGAATATTGAAGTAAACATCATTCTGAGATATGCAGATGGAATAGATTCTATCAATTTGAACCAGCCATCATCTTCTACTATACGAAGTTTTAATTTATCATACCTTATGAAATGATCATCTTCGGGCAAATACCCTCTTGCCTCAAATGTGATTTTGAATGAATCAGTATATGCTTTGCTTAATGCAATGGGATAATCTTCTTCCTCATCCCAAGCTGCAATGTCTGCCCATTCTTCCACATTGAACACATCGGTTTTGTATCCGAGCCATGCCCCAAATCCTAGGGTTAGATGTCCAATCATTCCATCCGCTTCTCCTTGAAAGCGTTCAAAATTATCGTTCTTCATACTACGGCATTTCCTTTATCATTGAGTCAATATAATCCTGTTCTCTTGCGGTTATCTCAAATTTATCAAAAAGTTGCTTATCTGTCCATCGTTGGTTGAAACTTACTTTAGGCACAAACTGATAGACACTAGACAAAGCGTCTTGCGTTATTTTCCTTGATGAAACAAGTATTCTAAAGAACTTTGTTTTAAGGTATGATACGAAATTAGTGGCCTCCTCAATAGTGTCAAAAGATGCAAAAACGTATGTTTGTGAACATACGGAATTCCCATCTGAAATAATAGGTTGTCCAAGAATCATCATATCATTACCTGAACCACCTGCTTTGGGAATAAACACCTTTATTTTTGAGATGTCATCCTTATTCTTGCGTATATCAGAACATCTAACATAACCAACCTTTCGAATCTGGTTTTCAAGATAGTAAAGCTTAACATCATACTCCAGTGTCTTTTCGTCACTTACATCGAACGGCGTTTTTTTGCTCATACGTGGATTGGTTGGAATGCCGAATGGTGTATCTGAAGAAACTATCGAATCAATAAATTCCAATCCTTCTTCATCAGCTTTTAAAACAACCTTTTGAACAAGTGCAGCAAGACGAGGTTCACGAATAATAACATCTACCTTATCTAGTTCAAGTGAAGCTTTTTCTGCATTACCATTCTTGTATAATGTGTAATCGCACGTACCTTTATGCGATTTGTCCCGAAGAAAATAACATACACTTCCCTTAACCGTGACATCTGGAAAGAGTTCTTTCTCATCATGATATGCTGTTATATGTGATACTTGCTTCGATGATAGCATGTCCCTGCGAAATTCACCCAATAAATGTTCACGACCTCCAGTAAACCATTTTGAAGGAATAACCATAGTGGTCATAGCGGAAGTTGTGTCTTTTGCTACCTGACAGAATTTTTGGAAAATCGGAGCATCATTGGTTCCGCCAGAACCGCCTTCGTCCTGATACGGCGGATTTCCTACTGCTATGTTTATACACATACTTTTTATCTTGTTTATGTGAACCTCAGCGTTTTCACCGATGAGGTCGTATGAATTAAATTCGTTTTCTATGTTCTCTATAGGCATTCCAAGTGCCTCATAAACCTTGCGAGTAAACTCGTAGGCAATGGTTGATGTCGGGATGGAATAAATCTTGTCCTTGTATTGCTCGCCAAATGTCTGGATAATCGCGTATGCAAATTCGCCTTCCTTCGATGCAATGTCCATGAATTTGGTATCAGCAGAGATCTGCTCCCGAGGCAGTTCAGACAGCATCTTTAGTGCCAAGTGATTAGGTGTCACGATCTCTGATGTTGACCAACGTCCAAATTTTCTCATGGCATTCTCTACTCGCTCAATAGGCGAAAGTGATTCATCGTGAGCGAGCGAGTTGATGTTGTGAATCTTGTAGTCAAGTTGATGAAGAACGTTTGGATTCAAGTGCTTGAACAAGAGTTTCAATGTCTTTACGTCCAATCCGAGGTTTGCAAGTGTTCGTTTGTTATTGCTGCCGCTGCTTGCCGAACGTACCATTGCTTCTAGCGAGATGACTTCATCGTTTGTGAGGAAAGCGTAAAGAAGAATCCTTGAATAGAGAGTTTGAAGGCGTTTCTCAAAACTATTGTCTTCCTTTGACTCGCTCTCTTCTTTGGGCTTCTTTTCGGATGATTCGCCCGAATCGGGTACGTCTGGCATGTCAAAATCATCGTCACCTTCCTCTTCCGTAGGTTTCACTTTCAAGCCTCCACGACTTCCAATAGGTTGCTGACGCATGATTATGGAATTCAGTTCATCAATGTCACCAAGCGACAAATCTGCAGGAACTTCCTTCGCTTCATCGAGTACGCTTCGTTCGTTGGAATAGGCACGAACCGCATCAAGGATGTTGGCTGGTGTAACCTCTTGCAGATGTTGCTTGTTCATCCAGATGATAGGCGACACTTGCAACTCTCGTTCTATGCGCCTTTCCAGGTTGCTATTACCATTGGCATCTGTGTTGATGTCGTAAATGTGAGCACGTAACTCCTGAAGAATGAACATTCGGTTTGGGTCGAAGTCAACAAGAAGCGTCTGTGGCTTCATGTTGTACCTTATCTCGTTACCTTCCTCATCCTTATAGGTCTTGACGTAAGGACTCTGCAGACGGAAGATGGCTTGGTCGTACTCTTGTGGAGAAGCCGTATCTTTCAGGTAGAGCATCGTGTCCCATTCTGGGACCGTAACGCCTGCCATCATTCTTGATACGGTAAGCGTAATAGTCTTTTGGTCTTTCTCCTCGCAATCAGAGATTCGATTCTTGGCTGAATCTACATTTGGGAAAAGTCGCTCGTTTTCTACACCAGAGATGTTCAGTACAGTGTAGTCTGAAAGATGCTTAAACTCGTTGGCATGATTGACAAGGAGTTGTGCCATTGCATCGCATGAAGCACGATAAGGTAGCACACAAACAATGTGGCGACAGAGCTTGCCGTTTTGAATTCTCTCGTTGGCAAGAAAGGAAAGTATGTTTCCATCCTCTTCTGTTCCGTCAATAGCATGAAGGAAATCGAGTATTTCAGATTCGTGCTCAAATTTCTGGTGCAAACCTTCAGGTGACTTGGTGATGGATTTAGGCTTAAACAATTCGCTGAAAGCAATCGTTATACCATTCTTCTGTAGTTCAGCAAGTTTTCGTAAGGATGATTCGTTAGGATTGAAGGCAAAACGTACCATTTGAGGGAAACCATAGTATGGGTTCTCCCATTCATCTCTGGTGTCAAGGTTTTCCTTATCCCATTCTTCGCTTGCCTGCGCAATGTCAGAGAACTGGCAGTAGCAGATAACGTCCTCGTCCGTAAACTCATTACCCATCAGTATTCTGTATGGTGTGCCAGACAAGTGCAACTGCATCTTGGCATTCAATTGCTTGATCTGAATGTCCAGTTCATCAGCGGATTCTGCATCATATTTGTGCTCTTGTTTAGATGTTGCGCCTACAGGAGGAAGGACCTTTCCATAATGCTTGGCACGAGCTCCAAAGTGTGTTTCGTCAACAATCAGAAGGTCTATGCTCTGAGTGAACAAATCCTTATGGCGAGCCTTTACCTCCTTGCTGCTAAGGTCTTGGAGAGTTAGGCAGACAACAAGGTTCTTACGTTCCCTTTTTGCTTGCTTTATCAGAGAATCGTTACGTTTCAAGTCATCGCTGTCGGCAAACTCATAGCCTTCAAAATTTTTGAAACTCTCAACCGTCTTCTTCCATTCTGTCTTGACGTCGGCTTTGGCAGAAACCACAACTACGAGATGGGCATCCATAGCTTTTGCACAGCTCATTGCCGTGATGGATTTGCCGAATCGCATTACGGCATACATGAGAAGACGGGGTCTATGGTGACTCTTTGCCTCAATGAAGCGTTTTACTACAGCTTCCTGGTTAGGACGCAGTATTATGGGTTCTTTTCCTCTTTCGTAATGAAAGTCAACAGGCACTCTGCCGTCCTTCATCGAATAGAGTTTATAACGTCCATCTTTATCCGTTGCACTCTTTCTGATGTCTTGGATAGCTTCGTCAACATCATCTGCTGTGGCATTCTCAAAGAACTCATTGGAGTAATAGGGTATGTCCGGAAGGGTTGTTCTTTCAAGGCGATTACGATCTTTTTCCCGGATGATGTATTCGTGGACAGAAAGGTCACGAAAGTATTCTCCGCCAGCGGTTGCCGGTTCGTCGTATTTCTTTTGCAAATCAGCAAAGTAGCGACGCCACTCATTCAAGCGCGTTTCAACAGGACGATACGTGTCGCCTATCTTAAGGTAATTTGGCACAGTGCCTGTCTCGAACGCATAGATATGTGGTTCCATGCGTCCTACAATGAATTTTTCTATGATAGCACTATTTGTCATTGTCCTTTTGATTCAAGAATGTTATGGCATCAACGACCTCGTTATTTGACCAATCCATCATCTTGGCATAGATTCCGTTGTGCTTATGCTTCAAATCCTTCATACAGCCTTCGCATGGAATTTCCTTGCGAGTGATCTTACCGAAGATATCAGATTCCTTGATAACTTTAGTCTTACAACTCATGGGCAGGACATATTTCAAACCATCCATTTGCCAAATGTTCCATGAAATGATTTCTGCTATTTCTGCTACCAACTCCCAAGATGGTTGCTCGTTCCAAACCGTCTCGAAATAATCAAAAAACGTCATCAATAGGTTTTGTCTTGCCAGAAGCAAGTTGTCGCCTTGCCATTCGTAACCGAAAGAACACTTGTAAGCAATTTTCACCCAATGGATCCAATCGTCTTTTTCCTTGGCTTTTTCTGTAACAACACGAAGCTTTCTGTCTAGAAATCCAATTCGTTGATTAATATTATCAAAGAAATGTCCCGTTACAGTATCATAACGGCTGACAATGAAAGGTGCCTCGCCGCAGGTAATCTCCATAACCGTCTCAGTGACGTATTCTTTCCATTTCAGCGTATCGTCATCTCTAAACACCGGTGCATTTGTTGGTTGCCATATCTTACCCATTTCTGTACAGGTGTTGAATACATCCTTCCTTCCAAACAAACGTTCATCAACATCGTTGAGCATCTGGTTGCACAACCAAGAGGGAGTGAACACTTCTGCCATCTTTCGCGCCCTGTTCTTTTGACTATCCTTGTTTTTTAACACACGTGGCACAATAACACGGCTCCCATTACAGCAAATTTTCTCAACTGTGATCTGGTCATAGAACGTGTAACCCTCACCACGTTCGGCATAATCGTTAGTTGCCCAGATAATGTATTCATCAGTAGTGTGGTCGCGAAGAAGCGTCTCAAGGATTCCATGTCCCCAAGAAAGTATCTCATCTTCCAGTATGTCTATTCCGAATGCCATCGCAGTATATCTTATTCGTATTTCATCAAAACTCTTTCATCTGATTGTATTCTTCCTGCCCGATGAACTCCTGCACAGGTACTTCCAGTTCTGCTGCAATATCAAGAAAGGCTTGAAGACCTAGCAGATTAATGTCTGCAATCCACTTGGCAACGGTGGCGGTGTTTTGACGGTAAAGATACTAAAACATGTAAAATGAAAGAATATTTACTTAAATATTACCAGATAATTGCTGGAAATTATTTAATCCATTGAATGCGTATGATGTTTCATGTACTTGAAGAGATAAGCATAAATGATTTTATTTTTTCGTAAGTTTGTAGAGACTTAAATTTTTTGAAAGTATGAAAAGGATATTAACCATTGCGGCAATTATAGTATTAACCATCGCCGGTGGAAGAATGTATGCCCAGAAGGCATCTGAACTCAAATATTACGATGTGCGCGAGCTGGGGCTTCCGCTTGTGAACCAGGGATTCAAGGACTGCGTTAGGGAAGGCAGCGCACAGAAGGACGCTCAGGTGAAGGGTGCCACCGAATACGATGTGAACATGCAGAAGCCGGCCGAAAGCGGCAGTACAAAGGTTCAGGATGCAGGACCTGTGAACGATGGATACTATACCAGACTTTCCGCAAGGATTGAGGGTAAAGTGAGGAAAGCGGTCTGGGACCTGGGACAGAACAGCGCAGGCATTGCCCTTAGATTCCGCACCAACGCCAAGGCCATAGGCGCAAAATGGACACTGCTCAACAACTTCAGAATGAGCCACATGACACCAACCGGCATCTGCGGCTTTGACCTTTACGCCTTTGATGGCAAGCAGTGGCGTTTTGCAGGCACAGCCCAGCCTAACGGCAAGGAATCAATAAACGTCTTCCGCAGGAACATGGACGGACAGATGAGGGATTATGTCATGTTCTTCCCACTCTACGATGGTGTGGTTAAACTTGCCATAGGAGTTGACAGCACCGCAGTTCTTGAACAGCCCACCGCGCTTGGCAGCAATCCTTTCGGAGGCAGTGCAACAAAACCCCTTGTAATTTACGGAACCAGCATAACCCAGGGCGGTTGCGCCTCACGCCCGGGAATGGTATATACAAGCATTCTTTCAAGAATGCTCAAATGCGAGTGCATAAATCTCGGATTCAGCGGCAACGGCAGAATGGACAAGATAATGGCCGAAGAAATGGCAAGGATAGATGCAGGCGCATATCTGATTGACTGTCTTGGCAACTGCACCCAGAAAATAGTAAGGGACAGCACAGAAAACTTCATCAGAACACTTGCTGCCGCACATCCTGATGTTCCAATATTCATGATAAGCAATTATCCTTATCAGTATCAGTGGCTCGATGCCGGAACCCGTGATGATGTTAACAAGGAGGATGCAATCTGGCACGAACTCTACGAGAAGATGAAGGCTGAAGGCCTCAATCTGCAGTATCTTGAAATAGGTGGAACCCACAGCGCCGAGGAGCCTATGGAAGGCGCAGCAACCGGTCCCGACAACGAGGCCTCCGTTGATGGAACCCACCTCACAGACCTTGGCTTCCTCCGCATGGCCGAATTCCTCCACCCATACCTCAAGGACCTGAAATAAGCGGGAAGCTACACTCTGCGCTGGCCAACGAAACGGGCGAATTCCATAAGGAGACGCTTTTCAGGGCAATCCGTGAATTCTTCCAGGGCGGCAATGCTCTTCTCTATGTACTCGTCAAGAACCATCTGCGCAACAGGTACACCGGAATATCTCTTGACAAAGTCGAGCACCTGTGCAATGTACTGCTCATTTTCAGGATTTGAAGGAGCAATCTTTTCCACTGCCGATAGTATTTCCTTCCCTCCGTTGCGCATTGCGCATATCAGCGGCAAGGTGATCTTGTGCTCCAGAAGATCCTGACCGGCAGGCTTGCCTGAGTCAATGTCCGGAGTGTAATCGAAGATATCGTCACGCATCTGGAAGGCAATACCTAGATTCAGAGCATACTTCCTCAAAGCATTCACCATGTGCTCGCCTGACCTGCCCGGCCGGGTTGAAGCCAGGGCGCAGAGAGCTCCTCCAACTATCGCTGTGGAAAACAGGGAGGCGGTCTTACCCTCAATTATACGGCAGTAGTCCTTGAAGGTGGTGTCAAGCTTATCGGCCTTATCAAGCTGTATGAGCTCGCCGGTGGAAAGATTTATGATTGCGTCCGCAAAGAGTTCAAGAATATTCGGCCTGCAGTTGCGATAAACCAGCAGGAAGGATTTAGAGAACCAGTAGTCCCCGGAAAGAACGGATGCGGCATTGCCGAAGATAGAATTCACGGTTGGCTTGCCGCGGCGAAGACCGCTGCTGTCGGCAACATCGTCATGCATAAGGGTTCCGTTATGAAGTATCTCAACCGCTGCTGCACAGGCGTGAACCGACTTTGGCATCATATCAAAGGCAATATGATCCTGCTCTGTGCCTGTGCTTTTTGAACCCGCTTTACAGGTAAATGAAGCCACCTGGTTCAAGCAGAGCTTTGCTGAAAGCAGACATAGCAACGGACGCATTCCTTTTCCTGAATTAGAAAGCATATATCCGTTGATTGCGTTGATATAAGGATTGTCACTTGAGAGAGACTCCTTCATAAGAAGCTCCACAGCATTCCAATCCTGACCAAGATGTTCCTTTATTGTATTTAATTCCAAAATCTTTCCTTTAGTTTAGAAGAAGAAAGCCAATGAAAGTTCAAAGCCCCTGTTCCTGGAACTCAAATACTCCTCAATTTCATAAGATTCACCGGCTCGTGTGCTGTGACTTCCCAGTTTGTTCAGATCCCAGCTGTATTTGAAAGCAAACTGTATTTTCCATATATCAATTCCGGCACCGGCTCCTATTCCGTAGGAGAATCTGTTGAAATCGCTCCACGGTATTTCATTGTTCACATCCCCGCTGCGGCTCAAGGCATACGCCAGGAACGGTGATGCAAAAACGAAAGGCCTGCACACCACCAGATTCAAACCGAACTGGCAGTTCACAGGAAGCTGAAGATAACTCATGCTGTTGCCTACTATTTCTTCATCACCATAGCTTTCATATCTTACTGACTGGTGCTTGTTAACGTAAAGAAGTTCCGGCTGCAATGTAAACACGCTTGTTACTGGCAGCTTGCATACGAGGCCTATGTTCATGCCTGTCCTGTTGGCACCTGTTGCCCTTGCCATATCCGAAACTCTCCAGGACATGTTCACCTTGTTGGCGGTCATTCCACCCTTGATACCGAACTGCTGTGCAAAAGAGACAGTGACTGCCGCAAGCACCAGCATCACTGCAAGAAAAAACTTTCTCATATCGTGAATTTTTTATAGAAGCTTGCCCAGTTCGGCAAGTATCTCCTCCCTTGTTGCGTTGCCAACAAGACGAGCCTGAACCTTACCGTCCTTGAAGAAAAGAATGGTTGGCAGGTTGCGAATGTTGTAGTCGAACGGAAGGTCGGCAACCTCGTCACAATTGCATGAACCAAAGACCGCCTTTCCTTCATACTCTTCCGCAATATCTTCAACCATAGGACCTATTGCTCTGCAAGGGCCGCACCAAGGAGCCCAGAAATCAACTACTGCAGGCAGAGTGGCCTGAGCAATCTCCTCCTGGAAATTATCGTCTGTAATCTCTATCATGATTTGTAATATTTTCAACAAAGATAACTATTTTAAGTTCAGCAAGAAATTTTAACATAAAAAGCAGGGGCAAGCACCCTGCTCTTCCATAATAATTTACTCAAGTTTCGCAAGCATTTAATTTATTACTTTTCAAGAACTTGCGGGAGGCTTGCGAAACTTGAGTAATTAACATGAATAGTATCTCTATTCTTTCACTGCTTTTATGCTCAGTGTATAAATAGTTCCATCTATATTCACCCTTGGGTGAAGATATATGAGGTTATTATTGGTATTTATCGGCGCACCCGACAAAAGCAGCGTAACCTCGTCTAAAAGCTTATTCATTTCAGAGGTACGGCCAAGCACCCTAAGGCAAACAAGCAAGACAAAAGGTCACGCCACTCACTGGACGTGAACCATCCACTGCTTGTTCTCGCCTATCATCAAATTGGCCGTTTTCTGAAATGAGAACAAGAGCGAAAGCTCATGTATATGTATAGATATTGGTTGCCGCTTCCTTTGTGTTAATAAATTCGCCCTTTAGTCTTGAATGTGACAGAGTTAGGCATTAACTCGCTGATTGGAAGAAGCTGAGACTTATCTCACCAATGATTGTCCGAATTTATTCCATAGTTTGTTTGATATTAAGTGGTTTGACAATTATGTTATTTTGTTTGTACTGATATATATGACAAAGGCCGTTCAAACTATTGCTTCTATCAAAGTGCGGCCGTTCAGCTCCACAGGCGGCAACAATCCAAATCGCTTTTTCCTATTGAAACAAAAAGAGAGCAGATATCCTGTATTAATATTGAAATAATCAAGATAGCGGCATAATTGATCTTCTCCCCTGTTGTTATAAGCATTGCCTCTCCATATTTTAAGTTCTATTACATACTGTTTACCAAGATAATCAATCACAACGTCCATGCGTTCATGATTGCGCGTTTGTTCCTCTATATGATAACTGCCAATTCCGTTGATCACAGGACGCAGATATGTAAGAAACAGCTTACGTGCATCATTTTCAATGAACTCGTTGTCTTTATCCATCTTGTAAGTCTGATTCATATGAACTGCAAAACGTTCCATCAGATAAGGCATGTCAATTGTGCCGTTTTTAATGAACCGACTCTTTTCTATTCGCTCTATTTCACCCGGTGACTGATTTTTGAGGGCTATTTTGACTGATTTCAACTGAAAAGGCCTTACCTTTGCCATGTTGAACGGCACAAATTATGGATATTGAACAGAGTAAGC
>NZ_JBAELF010000014.1:0-5012 GCF_056211015.1 Candidatus Egerieousia sp. | reverse complement strand
GATCTTCTCGGAATCAAGTACGAATACAAAGGGGAGGACATGAATGCCGAGCCTCAGGCCCCGCAGGAAATGTAGGCCTCAGCAAATCGCTTTAGCATCGAATCCCGGCCGTGTGGTTACAAACAGCTGGGATTTTCAGCTATTGTAATATCTGATGTAATCAATCAGATCCTTTATATTCGAATCCTTCTGCTCATTTCCGGAAACAAGCAAAATAAACAAGTCTTTTGCTCTTGAAACGGCAACATTCAGCAGATGAGGTTTATCAACGAAATCACTTATTTCATCATCAACAGTCGAAAGGATAATGCAATCATTCTCACGTCCCTGAAATTTGTGAACTGTTTCCGCAGGAACATCATCAACTTTATTCTCGGTCATAAGTTTCCGCACCCGACTGTTTTCAGCCAATTGCTTGTCAATCAGATTGGCCTGATTTCTGTATGGAGCAATCACACCAATATCTTTGTATCCTTCACAAATTAACCGAGGAACAAGTTCAATTGTAATAACGTTAGCTTGTGTCAAATTGGATTTTTCATGCGCATGGCAACCGGCCGATGTCATGCAAAGCATCAGTGCATTATCGGTGCAGGACACCTTTCTCATCGGAATCAGTTCGCCATTATAGAATTGCTTGTTACAGAAGCCGATGATAAGAGGATGACAGCGATAATGTTCCTTCAATAATGTATTCGGGACATTAGGAAACAACTGGCATACCGATTCAAGAAAACTGTTCGTGGTATAATGATATGCGCTCGGTATTTTGTAACTGGCGAGAATTGAATCTGTTTCTGTCCGGACTTGGTCTGTGACAACATTAGGGAGTTGCTTGATATCTCCGACAATGACAGCATTTTCGGTACAGTTCAATGCAAGTGCACCTGAAGCGACATCAACCTGAGAAGCCTCGTCCATTATCAGATAATCGAAACGAGTCCGATTGCCAATATTATCTGTCGCAGAAAATGTTGTACTCAGGACTATAGGATATTCTTTCAGAAAAACATCAGACGATGTCTTCAGTTCAGACAGTTCGAATTTCCTATGTTTTTTATTGTTATATTTTGATTCAAGGAAGCCCTTTATGTATTTCAGAGACATCTTTACCTGTGATGCCTGTAAGGAATCAATGTTCTGTAGAGCCGATTGCAGTTGATTTATTTCCTCCTGAAGTTCGGCAATCTTCAGAACGAAATAGGAAGTCTGGAGATATTTAATGACATCATCCTTTTTCCTGATTTTTTGCTGCCACAACGCCAATCGGGTAAAAAAGCCCAGTTTCCCTTTGCGTTCGAACTCAAAAGTGCAGCGGTTCATCAGTTTTAAAGCTGTATCCGATGTCAAAGACTCAGGACAATTAATGTCATCCGGAATCTGCAGATGCGACTTCTGCACCTCATACTCCATCAGTTCCTGCTTGACAATGGCCAGTCTTTCCTGCTTGGCATAAAGCTTCAGCAACTGTTCCGTTACGTGTGGCAGCTGATTCTCGATTTCAGATTTCTGTTCGTCAGAAATATGCCACGCGTCAAGCTTAGGATACTCTTCTGCCTGATTGTTAATGAACTTCTCCTTGTTTTCTTTATTCCCCAACTGAGCGACAAGAAAATCAAGTCCATATTCCGGCTTGGCAAGTTTTTCCTTAACGTTCTCAACTGCAGAATTGTTATTGGATACAACCTGCATAGTTTTCCCAGTCAACAGCAAATTTGCTATTATATTGAGAATGGTCTGAGTCTTTCCTGTCCCCGGAGGCCCCTGAATAATACTCAACTTATTGTTCAATGCAGCAACTACAGCCTTGTATTGGCTTGAATTGCATCCAAAAGGAAAAATCAACAGGCCGTTGTGACGAGTATTGTTTCTGTATGTATCCGGATTCAGGAATGAAGCCATCAATGAACCTTCGAACCCAGTTCCTAGACGTTTGTACTTTGAGCCTAAGGATATTTCCTCACCATCATCCAGAGGAATATTAATATGATTTGCCACCTCACTCAAATATCCAAGAACACTTTCGGAAGCATCATCAGGAACAGGGAACTCGACATCATCCTGAAACATGTCGAAATGACGTTCATTGCCCCCCTTTTCGCTGAAAATACGATATACGGTATAGTTGGAATTCTGAAATTCATCTATATGAGTAGCCCTGATATAATAACCATTTTTCCTATTGCGGACTGTAGTCGGGACATCGGTACATTTCACCAAAGGAAGTATATCAACAGAGCTTTGGCTGTATCTGTAACGCTTGCCGCCATCAAACACAACGTCATACTTTCTAGTTCTTTCATTGAAGGATAAGTTGGCAATATTATTCTTAATCTCACCCTTCAATATGAAAATGCACTCCTCTGTCTGCATCACATCAACTATAATACGTACAATTCACAATCTGAATCAGTGTACATCGTCATTTTGAAGAACTTCCCAATGTCCGCCTTTAGTCGGTCCGACATGCCTGATTATTCCCAGCTTCCTCAACTTGTCCAGATGCCACTTTATCCCTTCCGGACTGATTCCTACGACACTGGCAAGCTGTTCACGAGTTGTAGAAGGATTCTGGCGAATTGCAGCAAGTATCTTTTCTTGGGTAGTTTCTTGGGTAGTTTCCGTAGTAGAGTCAGCAAACGGTACTGGGAGCGTCAGCCGTACCTCTTCTATAGCCAGCCGGTCCTCCAGAACAGGTGAATTCCACTTGGCATCCTTCCAGGCATCCAGAATCTCCGGGAAGCCGCTACCCAGGTTCTCACCGAAACCAATCATACGCAGCATGTCCTGCATCTTTGGGTTGCGGGCCTTTGAATTGCCACCTTCATAAATCTCCTCCAACGGCAGTTTCAAAGTACCTGGATTACGGAAGCAAAGCCTGTCATCATGCTTTTCAATACGCAATATACCGCCACTCAGGAATACGTCAGAGTGAATAATCGAGTTGGTCAACGCTTCTCTGACAGCCTTATGCTGAGGCGTATCATCCTCACGCTTCATGCCCACAAGCTTGAACGGACGAGGCAGGTCACGGGTGATTTTTGGACTTACCGTTGTGAAGAACTGATACAGATTGTTCTCCCAACGTCCGTCGTATGTCAGGCGGTCACGGTAACGTTCCTCTCCCTTGCAGCCTGAAAAATCAACGTAATCCATGCGGAAGTTTGAGAACCGCTCGCGTATGGGCAGACCCTTGCCGAACATCAGCAGACCGGCCAATGTCAGTCCCTCTCTGCCTGTACCTCGCTCCACCACATAGCCACCCAGATTCTTCAGGAACGTCTTGTTGTCACATTTGTTCCAGGGATGATCCACATTCTCGTCACGGAACTCCTGACGATACTCCCGCAACGTCTGTTCATCAACATCGTCCATACCGTAATGCTCTATCAGAATGCCGTCATTGCCATCCTCATTGGCATCACGAATCATGGTGTTGATTTCTGACTGAGTGCATTTGTAGTCACCTTCATAATTGCGCTTATAAACACTGCCTACAGTCATTCTGCCGCCCACAAATACCGGACGTTCATTGTATCTGGCACGTGGTACGCTTATGACAATCACATCTTTGCCATCGACACCTACCACCTCCACATCATCGTCCCGAAGCAGATTAGCACTGATTTTCTGCGGATTGTTCACCTGATTCCAGAAGTTCTTTACAATCTTACCGCTGTCCTCTACACCCAAGACAGTAAAACGCTTCTGCAAATCCTTCTCAGCCAAATCCTCTTTTATGCCGAGCAGAATAACACCGCCGTACGTATTTGCAAAAGCCAAGTACGATTCCCAAAAGCTGTCAGGAACATTCGATGTTGCCTTCTTGCACTCCAGAGTGATTCGCTCTCCTTTTTGGAGCAGTTGGGTTATGCTGAGTTTATTCACGTTCATCAATTTAACTTTTTAGAAATATATGATTTGCATATCACATCGAATCCTACTAATTCCATTCATCAAGAATACCCTGAATTGAATTACCTTCATATTTGTATAATGAAAGGATTTTTTCTTCCCTGACCGGCGATTTTTTGGACACCGTTACATGTTCAAAGTGTCACAGTGACGGACGGACCGGGCGGATGGTGCCATCGGGGTTGAAATACATGCGGTCTATGCAGATTTCACGGTTGTAGCCGCCTGACAGGCCCATCTTGATGCCTTCGGGACGGGTGAAACGGTGATAGACCATGTACCATTCGTCAGTGCCGGGCTTGCAGATGACCGCATTGTGGCCGGTGCCGAAAATCTGCAGTGAAGGGTCCTGCTGCAGGATAATCTGCTCCTCCACCCTGGCCGGCTGTCCGTTGCGGACCAGTCCGGTCGGCGAGTCCGATATGAGATACCTGACACAGTATCGGGCTGAACGGGTAATGTTCTCGCTCCACATGAAATAGTACAGACCGTTGCGCTCGAACACGTATGTGCCTTCAAGATAATGGTAATCCCCTATCCTGCTGCGGGGAATCAGTTCGTGCATGGTTCCGGGCACTATTGATGTCATGTCATCGGCCAGTTCTGCCATCCATAGATACGAATTGCCAAAATACAGGTAGTATTTACCGCTCTTCGCATCATAGAACACATCGGGATCAATCACGATATTCGGCGCATGGATGTCTTCCTGGGTCAGCAGAGGACCGCCCAGGGCATCAGTGAACGGGCCTTCGGGGCGGTCAGCCACGGCCACGCCTATGGACTTGTTGGCAACGAAATAGTAATAGTACCGGTAGCCCTTGAGCTTAGGTTTTCCAAACAGTGTCTTTTTGTACACCGGTTTTTCAATGATGCACGGAGCCCAGGCGTACTCCTTGCCCCAGTCCAGGTCCTGCAGGTCCAGAATGACGCCCTCATCGGTCCAGGTCTTCAGGTCCGTTGACGAAAAGCACTTGAAGTCATGGTTGTGCCACTGATAGCTGCCGTCGGTGGTAGGATAGATGTAGTATTTGCCGGTCAGATTGCTGTAGAGTACCTCGGGGTCAGCATGCAGACCGGGGAACACGGGGTTGTTC
>NZ_JBAELF010000013.1:0-24962 GCF_056211015.1 Candidatus Egerieousia sp. | reverse complement strand
GAGTTCAGTGATATTTGTAATTGCTTGATAATCAACTATACTTTTGCGCCAACCGATCTCAAACCCCCACAAGTAAAAGGGTTTGGGTTCACTTTGTCTGAGAAACGATGGTCATGGCAACAGCGGAAGCGCAAATGGAGCCCTCGAAAGCTCCATGCAGCGCTTCCACAATGCCAATACCTCATTGAGTCGCCAATCCGCATCTCCATCCAGTACAGGATTGAGCCCTTTTCTGTACGAAACGGCTGTTTCTCCTCTTTCAGTACAGGATTGAGCCTTTTTCTGTACGAAACGGCTGTTCATGCTTGATTCGAGCAGGTTTGCCCCCTCAACCTGCTCGTTCAGCAATAATCCCGTTGATTGGTGCAGAATTGAGCCATTTTCTGTACGAAATGGCTTATTATCATCTATATGCTTGAATGGTCGGATAGAAATGGAAAGAAAAATCTGCAAGTATTGAAAGTCAACTACTTACAGATTAGGTACCCAGAGCCGGGATCGAACCGGCATGCCTCGCGGCACTGGTGTTTGAGACCAGCGCGTCTACCTATTCCGCCATCTGGGCATTAGCATACAGGCTTCACGCTTGGGATTGCAAAAGTAGCACAATTTTGGCTACTTCCAAAATTTTTGAAAAGCTTTCATTGTCAGGACAGTGGATTTTGCGTACATTTGTTTACAGGAAAATAATAACATCAAATACTATGTTCAAGAAAGAAGTTTATATCAGCAGAAGAGCAAGACTGGTTGATGACTTGCTGCAGTATTGTGCGATTACTGAATCCATGCGTCCGGGCCCCGGCATCTTTTCAAAGCCGGGAAACATAATATTGCTTCTTGCAAACAACGAGGCGCCAAGGAACTATGCTGGAAACACATACGATTTCAGGCAGGACAGCACTTTCCTTTATTTCTGCGGTCTCAACGATGAGGCAGCGGGTTTTGCACTCGTAATTGACTGCGACAGCAACAAAACCATTCTTTTCGGCAATGACATAGATATGGACGATGTCATCTGGATGGGTCCTCAGCCATCTGTGGCGGAACGTGCCTCAAGCGTTGGAATAGAGGAGAGCAGAGCTTTCGGGGAACTATCGCAGTATATTAAAAGTAAAGTGAGAGGAGGAGCGAGGGTGCATTACATCCCTCCTTACAGGGCGGACAATATGATACTGCTGAACAGCCTGCTGGATATTCCGGTTGAACAGTTGAAGGAAAAAGTTTCCGTGGAGCTCATCAGGGCGGTAGTGGCTCAGAGAGTACTCAAGGATGAGAATGAAATAGCGGAAATGGACCACGCATGCAACATCGGCTATGACATGCACTATACAGTCATGAGCAGTGCAAGGCTGGGTATGGTGGAGCAGGAGCTGGCGGGAATGGCCGTTGGTGTTGCGCACAAGTATGGTGCCGGAGAATCGTTCCCTACAATCCTTTCACAGAATGGAGAGACCATGCACAATCACAGACACAATCAGATACTTACCGATGGAAGGCTGGTTGTAATGGACGCAGGTGCTGAGGCAATGAGCAATTATTGTTCTGATTTCACAAGGACATTCCCTAGCAGCGGTAAGTTCAATCAGAGGCAGAGCGAGATCTACAACATAGTGCTTGATGCAAACAACCTTGCTCAGGCACTGGCAAAACCGGGCGTTATGTACAAGGAGATTCATCTTGCAGTGGCCAGACTGATTACCGTTGGCCTCAAGGACCTCGGGCTCATGAAGGGCGATGTTGACGAGGCGGTTGCCGCAGGTGCGCATGCTTTGTTCTTCCCTCACGGCCTCGGACATAACATTGGTCTGGATGTCCATGACATGGAGGATCTGGGCGAGAAATACGTTGGATACAACAAGTACATTGAGCGCTCGACCCAGTTCGGCCTGAGCGCATTGCGTATGGCACGCACTCTGGGACCTGGAATGGTTGTTTCAGACGAGCCAGGCATCTATTTCATCCCTGCTCTGATTGATCAGTGGAAAGCCGCAGGTACCAATGCTCAGTTCATAAACTTTGATAAGGTTGAGACTTACAAGGACTTCGGAGGCATTCGTCTTGAAGATGACATATTGATTACATACGAAGGATGCAGACTGCTTGGAGACAGGAGACTGCCAATTACGATTTCCGAGGTTGAGGAGGCTATGAGAAAATGAAAGAACTGATACTTAAGAAATTCGAGGAACTGTTCGGTGGGGGCGGAACTCTTTATTCAGCTCCGGGCAGAATAAACCTTATAGGTGAGCATACCGATTATAACGGTGGCTATGTCTTTCCGGGAGCCATTGACAAAGGCATCATGGCAATGATAGGGACGAATGGCGGCTGCAAGGTGCGTCTTTACTCGCTGGACTATGCACAAAGCTGTGAGTTTGCTCTGAAAGAGGAGGATGCACCATCGGCCCAGTGGGCAAGGTATATCTTTGGTGTGTGCATGGAAACCATGAAGCGTGGGGAAAGGGTGGAGCCTTTCGATGCGGTTTTTGCGGGGAATGTTCCGCTGGGAGCCGGACTCTCGTCATCCGCTGCGCTGGAGAGCTGTTTCGCTTATGCAATAAACGATATGTTCCACAACGGGATTGACACTTTCGAGCTTGCGCGCATAGGGCAGAGCACCGAGCACAACTGGTGCGGTGTCATGTGCGGGATAATGGATCAGTTCGCTTCCTGCTTCGGACGGGAAGGCAATCTGATCCGTTTGAACTGCAAGACAGGCAAGTATGATTATTTTCCGTTCAGTCCGAAAGGCTATTCTCTGGTCCTGATTGATACCCGTGTGAAGCATGAACTTGCTTCCAGCGCATACAATGCCCGCAGGCAAAGTTGCGAAAGAGCCGCAGCGGCAATACGAAGGAATCATCCGGAAGTCGAATTCCTTTCTGATGCAAAACGCCTTTGGCTCGATGAAGTGAGACAGGATATCTCATCAGAGGATTTCCTCAGGGCCGAGTATGTCATAGGGGAGGTCCAGCGTGTGCTTGACGTCTGCAATTCATTGAATACCATTGCATCATTGGAAGCTCAATGTGCCACCGCAGACAATGACAGCGCAGCAATGGAAGGATTGCGCAAGCAGATAGACTCCCACTGGGCGATAGTTGGAGAAATGATGTACCAGACGCATTTTGGGATGAGCAGGCTGTATGAAGTGAGTTGCAAGGAACTAGATTTCCTCAATGCAATTGCCCGCAAATGCGGAGTTACAGGTTCAAGAGTCATGGGCGGCGGTTTCGGCGGTTGCACCATAAACCTTGTGAAGGATGGAATCCGTGACGATTTCATAGCCAGAGCACGCGAACTCTTTGCTGAGGAATTCGGTCACGAGCCTGAAATATACAATGTGAGAATCTCCAACGGAGCCGGGAGGGTTCAGTAGTAATTCTCTCTATTCAAGGGAGAATATGTAGGTGTGCGGGTAATCGTTCCAGTTGCGCAGATAAAGTTTCAGAGCGCTCTGGTCATAAACGTTTGAATACTGGGTATCCTCAAGGAAACCGTCGTCACAGAGCAGGTCTTTCCAGAACACCTGATACAGGCAGACCTGTGCATCGTGCAGGGTCACCTTGTTGTCATGCTCCTGCAGGTAGTTGTTCACGTGTTCGTATCTCCACCAGCTGCGGCTGTTTACATTGCCAACTGACTTGTCAGGTATTTCCGTGTAGTATTTCGGGCTGAGAAGATGGTTGGTCACCACCATTCTGGTGCTGTCTGCATTCTTGCGTACAACAAGTGTCTTCCAGTCATCGTCCTTGTCGAACTCAATCACCGCGCAGTTGCCCTGTGCATCGGCAACCATATAATGATAGCCGGAAGTCACGGAAACGTCGTGACAGATATCGTAGCTGTTCACAAGCTCTATGGCCTGGTCAACCGTGGCGCAGCGGTCAAGGAACAGACGCATGAGGATGCTTGTGCCAACCTTGTGCTTGCCTGTATTCTGCTGAGCAGGCTGGTTTGGAATTGCCATGATTGATGTGCAGAGTCCTTTTTCATTGATGCCGTCCATAGGTGCATAGATTGCGGCAAGGCAGGTCAGCTTGGAAATGAAGGAATCAGGAATCCTGTCAAGACTGAAACCGAAATGTGACATGTCGCTTGTTGCAATGGAGGCATATCCGTTATTAGGATGGGATACGGTCACCAGCGTAGGGTTCTTGTTGAAATCATAATTGCGTCCGTAAAGCCAGCCGTCGTTGAGGGCGTTCCTTGTCTGGAAACTGGTGCAGTTGAACACTTCCTGTGTATTTTCCGAAGAGAATTTGGTGCTTGATATCCTGATTGGAAGACCTTTGCCAATCCTGCCTATGATATAGCCCATGAGGTCCTTGTTGCTGGCTACGTCATGTTCTATCACATCATCAAGGTCATAGTCCGCCTTGTATTCCATATAATAGAGATATTCATTGCCGTTGGCGCTTGAAAAGGTTCTTACGGTTGCTATCTCGCCTTTCCAGATAATTGAAACGGCCGCTACAATCAGGACTATGAGGGCTGCCAGTGAAGCAGATGTGATTTTCAGGATTCGTGTTGCTTTCATTTCTTTACTTAGCTTTATTGCGAGAATTCCATTTTTCCTTTGCGAGCTGCTGCATGTCAACCACTTCATCACGCTCGTCAACTATTTCGTCTCCCAAAACGGTTTCAATGATGTCTTCCATTGAAATTATTCCCTGGAATGAGCCGTATTCGTTGATTATTACGGCAATCTGTTCTTTTGTGGAGAGCATCTTGTCCCAGATCTCATCTATCGGAGTGTTCTCAGGATAGCTTTCTATATCGCGGCGGATATCACCCAGGGTAAGGTCGAACTTGTCCTCGGCCATGAGCTGCAGGGCATCCATACGGAGTATGTATCCGGTTATGTACTCATCATTGTCTGCATAAACCGGTATTCTGCTGTGGTGCATGTATCTGCGGTCCTTGTAGAATTTCCTTATGCTCATTGATTCAGGAGCTATTGCGGCAACAACGCGCGGAGTCATTGCATCCTTGGCGGTGAGGCTGTCAATGTTTATCAGGTTCTGGATAATCTCGTTCTCGTCCTCTTCGAGTTCTCCGGACTCCTCTGCAACGTCGGCCATTGCGCCAACCTCCTCCCTTGATACGGAAGTGTCAGAACTCTTGCTGGAAATGAGCTTTTGCAGGAATTCTATGACAGCCACAATGGGGAACAACATGATGATGAGCGCCCTTATGGTGTATGCGGCGAATTTCGTGAGGCTTTTCCAATAGCAGGTGCCAAGTGTCTTGGGAACAATTTCGGAAAAGACAAGTATGAGCAGCGTTGTTATGGCGCTTACAAGTCCGAACCACTGCGAGCCGAAAACTATGGTTGTCTGCTGGCCTACGCCTGCAGCTCCTATGGTGTTGGCTATGGTATTGAGGGAAAGAATTGATGCCAGAGCTTTGGAAGGGTCTTTCTTGTATGATTTGAACAGCAATGCAGCCTTGCTGCCATTGCCTTCAATGAGCGTTATGTATGACATTGGTGTGCTCATGAGCGTGGCCTCCAGAAGGGAACACAGGAATGAGATGGCCAGGGCTGAAACCAGGAATATGATAAGTGCAAGCATATTTTATTTTTTTACTATCGCTGTGGAATCTATTACAAAGCCGTCCCGGTTCAGAAGTTTGAGCTCAATTGATTTGCTGTTTACTTTCATGTGTATGGCGCTTACTGTATGCGGCCCTTCGCTCCATCGGCTTTGAATGAGGTCTCTGTTGAGGAATTCCTTTTCGGAGAGAGCTCTTCCGCGGCCGTTGTCCGATGAGGAGGTCTGCATATATACGGTGCCAAGTCCGTTGGCCGTTCTTGCTTTCTGACCGTCCCCATCCTTCCCGTCATTCACTTTTCCGTTGAATATAGGTTCCGTACGCAAATATACGTGATTGTTTCCGGCAATTGCAAGGTCAACACCTGCTTCATCAAAGATTTTACTCCAGTGCTTGAACATTGAGGTTCTTCCGTTTGTTCCTATGAACCATTCGTAGTGCATGCAAACCACTACGAATGTTGGAGCGTTCCTTGAGGTTTTCGCCTCTGAAATCACCTTGCGTGCCCAGTCCTGTGCCGCCTGCAGTTCGTTGCGGCGGAACATGTCCTCCGTATTGAGCATGACAAAGAGCGTGTTCCCGTAGCGGAAATGGTAGCAGAGGCCCATCTGGCTGTCCGATTGCTTTTCGGAGCCATCGATATGCGGTATATCGTAACCGTTGCGCGGGAAATAGGATGTTCCGAGCCAGAAGTCGGAAGGAATGTCATATTCTCTTTTCTGACAGCCTTCCTTGGTCCAGTTGTCGTGGTTGCCGTTCACGCGGGCCCACATGTATTTCTCGAACATAGGCTCCTCAAAGAGACGCTTCCAGAAGGAATAGCTGCCTCCCCAGGCCACTACATCACCGGCTGAAAATACAAAATCAATGCCCTTGTCATAATTGGCCGCGGTCTGGATCATGCCCATTGCCGATTCCAGTCTGCCAGGCAGCGGGGTATAGCTGTGGAAGTCCGAAATCACGCAGCAGGACCATTCCCTGGCACCTGCTGTCTTGAAATGATGAACGGAACTTTTCTCCCCATTTCCGTTGCGGTCTGCAATCACATATTTGTATTCGGTGTCCTTTGCAAGATTCCTGAGCATTGCTCCGCACTTGTTGAAGCGGGCCTTCTCGCGGCAGACAACGCCATCGGAAGTTTCGCTGAGCACTCCGTCGAATGCAGTGCAGAAGTATTTCTGTTCGGGCTCCACAGTGATGGCCTTGTCCCAGTTCGTGTCGGATTCCTTCGTATATATGACAACGCTATTGTCCAAAGTGCTGTCAGTGGCCCAGCTTATGCCCATCTGGCTTGAGGCATCCTCGCCGGGACCTGTGGAAATTGAGAATATGGCCTGTCCCTGCGCCTGTACAAGGCAGCAGAGCAGAAGGCTCATTATAATAACTGTGCGTTTCATTATTTAAAGCTTTCAATAATACTGCGTGCGCGGGCCACTTTCTCATCAAGAAGCTCCTGGGTGTCGGCCTCGCAGATGAATCTGAGATATGGCTCCGTGTTGGATGGCCTTATGTTGAACCACCAGTGAGGGAATTCCAGCCTGTAACCGTCAAAGTCCATTATGACCTCGGGATTTTCTTCGGAGGAGAAGACTCTTTTCACTTCATCCATGGCCTCCTGCTTTGCCTCCAGTTTGAAATTTATTTCTCCGGAGTTGCGGTAAGTCTCTATTTCAGCAATCGCCTGACTTAATCTCACACCATCGCGGTGAAGGGAGGAAACTATGTTGAGAACTATGAGTGAAGCCAGGATTCCGCTGTCGGAGTAGAAGAATTCCTTGAAGTAGTAGTGCCCGGCTAACTCTCCGCCAAAGAGGCCGTTGATTTCACGGAGTTTCTTTGCGGCAAAGGCGCGGCCTACTTTCCAGGTGTGAATCTGCGCTCCCCACTGCTGGAGATATTCCCCAACCGCCTTGCTGCTGCGGATATCCTGCAGGACGCTCACGTTGCGTTCAGGGCCGGGGCCGTTGAAACCGCGCATTCCGAACCAGTAGCGGCCCATGAGAGCAATCACAAGGTCCGGGGAAATGAAGCGGCCGTTCTCATCGGTGAACATCACGCGGTCGGCATCGCCGTCATAAATCATTCCAAGGTCGGCCCCTGTGCGGGCAACTTCTTTCTGAAGCATCACAATGTTCTCAGCAATGAGAGGATTGGCCTCGTGGTTTGGGAAGGTGCCGTCGATGGTGTCACAAATGTAGGAGAACTGTGCGCCTGTTCCTGCAAGAATGTCCTTGATTGCCAGAGCACTCATTCCGTTAGAAAGGTCAACGGCAACTTTCAGGCCACAGAAGTCCGAAACGTAGCGGCTCATGAACTCCTTGTATGCAGGCAGGATGTCAAGCGTTTCAACCTTGCCCTTTGAGCCTCCGTTCTCCTGGACAGGGATGCAGGCGCGTCCCTGTTCAATCCACTGCTGTATGGTTCCAAGACCGCTGTCCAGGCCAACAGGAAGGGCGTTGGTGGTGGAGACTTTCATCCCATTGTATTCCTTTGGATTGTGTGAGGCGGTAATCTGTACCGATGCCTTGTATCCGTAGTTCGCCGTTGCGAAATACACCATTGGGGTAGTTGTGAGCCCAAGGTCAACAACATCCGCTCCGGCATCAGTTATGCCCTCTATGAGCCAGTGGTGAATTTCGGGCGATGAAACCCGAGCGTCCCTGCCAACAAGCACTTTGTCCGTGGCCAGAAGTTCCGGAAGGAAAAAACCTACCTTGTAAGCCGTTTCCCTGTTGAAATCCACGTTGTAGATTCCCCTTATATCGTATGCGTGAAAAGCGCCCATGCCTGATGCGGCCTTTTTATCTATTCTTGGATGTGGTTACTGTCTTGTATGAGGTGCGCACCTTGCCGGCCTGAAGTTTGGTGAGCTTTGCTGCCATGAGCTTGCGGCGGATAGGGGACACCCTGTCAACGAACATATGCCCCTCAAGATGATCCATTTCATGCTCCACCATGCGGCAGCCGAAGCCTGTGAAAGTCTCCTTTACCTTCTCGAAATTCTCATTGTAATACTCCACCTCAATAGTCTTTGGCCTTGTGACGTCTGCATGTATGTCCGGAACGCTGAGGCAGCCCTCGGAGTATTCCGCAGTTTCGGCGCTTTCCATTGTTACAACAGGATTGATCATATAACGCTTGAAGCCCTTGAGCTCGGGCATGTCCTCCGCAAGGTCCGAACCGTCTACAATGAGCATGCGTCTGCTCACTCCAACCTGAGGAGCTGCGATTCCAACACCGTCTGCGTGCTTCATTGTTTCGTACATGTTCCTGAACAGCTCCTTTATCTGCTTCAGGCGTTCTTCCTTTCCTTCCTCTGTTTCAAGGTCAACAGGCTGCGCTTTTTCTCTGAGCACGCCTGTCCCATATATGTAAATCGGTAGTAGCATATCTTTTGATGAATTGATTCTGTTTATTTGATTGTAACCGGCGGTATGGAATTCTGCATTCTGTCCAGATATGTCTGAAGGATGATGGCTGCGCTCACCTTGTCAACGGCTCCCTTCACCCTTCTGTCACTTTTCTTCACTCCACCATCAACCATTGCCTTCATGGCAAGGCAGGAAGTGAAACGCTCGTCCTCCTTTACAACAGGAATGTTTGGGAAAGCCTTTGCCAGCTGCCTGAGGAACACATCCACATCGGCCGCCGCTTCCGAAGGCCTGTTGTTGAGGTTCATGGGGTAGCCTACCACAATGCGCACAAGCTTCTCATTTTGGGTGTAATTTTTGATATATTCAATTATCTTTGCAGAATGTACGGTTTCCAGCGCGGAAGCGAAAATCTGCAGCGGGTCGCTGACAGCAACCCCCACGCGTTTCCTTCCGTAGTCTATGCCAAGTATTCTATCCATATTTTACAAAGATAGTGAAATAATGCAGTTTTATGGGAAAAGTATCTAAGAAAAAGGAAAGGAAAATTTATGGACTGTCCTTTGCCAACCACACAGATGGCAAGGAACTCTTCCATGTCAGCGGAACATCAAGGAAACTGGCGTTCGTTCTGGGCATAGCGCTTTTCTTCATGGGCCTTGCCCTTATCTGCCTTATAGTGTTCACACCAATACGGGAACTCATTCCTGGTTATCCTACGGCCAGGAGCCGCAGGGAACTTGTACGCAATGCCTTTGTGATTGATTCCCTTACAAGGGAAATGAAGCTCTGGCAGCTCCAGCTGTCCAACATTCAGCGAATTGCTGTTGGAAAGGATCCGTTTGAGATAGACAGCGTACTGCTTATGAGCGGTTTCGGAGATACCGTTTCTGTTGACGCCAAGGAGGAGCTGGCTGCAAAGGATTCAATTCTGCGCGCGGTTGTGGAGCAGGAGGATTCCGGAGACAGCAAGAAACAGAAGCATTCGGTTTTCAAGGAGATAGAGAAACTGCACCTGTATGCCCCGATTGCCGGAAACCTTGTAAAGGATTTCAGTGACACTCATGCATCGGTGGAGCTTTCCGCTCCGGAGAACAGCGTTGTCTTTGCCGTTCACGACGGAACAATGATAAGTGCGGATTATACGGAGGACAAAGGCTATGTCATTCAGATACAGCATCCGGGCAATCTTGTTTCAATCTACAGATTCACTGCGGAACTTCTGAAGAACCCGGGCGACGCCATCACTTCCGGAATGCCTATAGCCATTTCCGGCTCCATCAACGGAAAGGGAGGCGGAGGCAAGCTCCAGTTCGAGCTTTGGTACAACGGAACAGCCCTGAATCCTTCCGATTATATTAAATTTTAAATAATTGATTATATGCCACTTGCGATGGATAATACAAACTCTTCCGCTTTCGGACGCAGAACTCTGGCCATAATGGGCTCCACAGGCTCAATAGGCCGCCAGGCACTGGATGTTGCAAGGCAGCACCCGGACATGCTGCGCATTGGCATGCTCTGTGCCAACAACAGCTGGGAACTGCTTGCGCAGCAGGCAATGGAGTTCAGACCAAAATATGCGGTAATATGCAATCCCGGTCATTATTTCGAGCTGCAGGAGGCTTTGAGGGGGAGCGGCGTGAAGGCACTTGCAGGAATGAAGGCGGCGGTTGACCTTATGGAAGAACCGGAATTCGACATTGTTCTTGCGGCAATGGTAGGTTTCAGCGGCCTTGAATCCACAATAGCGGCTCTAAAGGCAGGCAAGACCGTGGCATTGGCGAACAAGGAGACTCTGGTGGCTGCCGGAAGCATTGTTACAGCCGTTTCCATTGAACACAATGCACCCATAATACCGGTTGATTCCGAACATTCGGCTATTTTCCAGTGCCTCAAGGGAGAAACTGCGAGCAGCTGGTGCCCTCCATATTCATATACAACAAGCGAAAACTGCATTGAAAAGCTTGTCCTTACGGCTTCGGGCGGTCCTTTCAGAACCTGGAAGGTTGAGGATATTGAAAATGCGGACGCAGCCCAGGCCCTCAAACATCCCAACTGGAGCATGGGCGCAAAAGTCACCGTTGATTCGGCAAGCATGCTGAACAAAGGACTGGAAATAATAGAGGCCAGCTGGCTGTTCAATATAGCGGTGAAGGACATTGAGGTGGTGATTCATCCACAGTCAATAATACACTCCATGGTACAGTTCAAGGAAGGATGCCTCAAGGCGCAGCTGGGTTTCCCTGACATGCGCGTTCCAATTCAGTACGCTCTCACATATCCTTTCCGCTGCTCATTGAACACAAAGAGGATAAGCTTCCCGGAACTGGCAGGCCTGAGCTTCTTCAAACCGGACCTCGACAGGTTCCCGGCCCTGCGCCTTGCTTACAGCGCACAGGAGAAGGGCGGAAGCATGCCTTGTACAATGAACGGAGCCAATGAGATAGCGGTGGCGGCTTTCCTCCGCGGTGAAATAAAGTTCGGGGCAATTCCGCACATCATAGAGGATACCATGGCCGTGGCCGATGTTGTTGGAAAACCTTCATTGGAAGATATCTTCCAGGCAGACGAGTCCGCGCGCAGGACAGCAGCCGAAGCATTGAAAAAATATATTTTGAAATAGAAAACAGTTAAGATATGGAAGTTTTGATGAAAATTGTGCAATTGGTAATGGCCTTGAGCCTTCTGGTTCTTGTACACGAGTTCGGCCATTTTCTTTTTGCCAAGATTTTTGGAATGAAGGTTGATAAGTTCTATCTTTTCTTTGATCCCTGGTTCTCGCTTGTTAAGTACAAACCAAAGAACTCAGACACTGAATACGGCATTGGCTGGCTGCCTCTTGGCGGTTATTGCAAGATAGCCGGAATGATAGACGAGAGCATGGACAAGGAGATGCTCAAGAAGGATCCGCAGCCTTGGGAGTTCAGGGCCAAGCCGGCCTGGCAGAGGTTCTTCGTCCTGTTCGGAGGCGTGTTCTTCAATCTGATACTTGCAATAATCCTTTATTCTGCCATCCTGTATTCCTGGGGTGATTCATACATAAGGAACGAGGACGTTACAACCGGCGTTGTTGTGAACGATGTTGCATACGACATGGGCTTCAGGAACGGTGACCACATCATTTCAGTTGACGGAGAAACCATCGATGATTTCAACCAGATTCATCCTGTAATCATCAGGAAGCAGGCAAAGGAGGTGCGTCTTCTCAGGGGCGGAAAGGAGATGACAATTAACATAGATCCTGTGTTCATGCCGGCAATGCTCAACGGAGGCAGACTCTTTGACTATGGAATTCCTTTTGTAATTGATTCAGTTGACGCCGCTTCACAGAATGTTGCCGCCGGTTTCCTGCATGGCGACAGGATAGTAGGAATAGACAGCACAGAGATTCCTTATTACAGCGAGGTTGCAAAATATCTGCAGGCGCGCCCTGATTCCAAGGTGCTTGTGAAGATTCACAGGGATGGGATTGACACCATCGCCGGTGGAATAATATGCATTGAGGCAAGCACAGACAGTCTGGGAAGACTGGGTATTTATGCCGATGGCAATCTGGAGCATTTCTTCAGGATTACCGAGCGCAACTACAATATAGTTGAGTGTGTGCCTGCCGGATTCAACAAGGCAATCACCACCGTGTCAAACTATTGGAAGGAACTCAAGCTCATTGTGAAGCCGCAGACCGGGGCGTACAAGTCCGTTGGAAGCTTCATAGCCATAGGCTCAATGTTCCCTGGGAGCTGGGACTGGCATTTCTTCTGGAATATATGTGCATTCCTTTCAATCATTCTAGCGGTAATGAACATTCTGCCTATTCCGGCTCTGGATGGAGGACACATACTGTTCACATTGTATGAAATGATTACAGGACGCAAGCCTTCCGACAAGTTCCTGGAAGTTGCGCAGACAATAGGTATGATCTTTCTCATACTCCTGATGATTTTCGCTTTTGGAAACGATATATTCCGTCTGTTCAGATAATTTCTGCACGATTTTTGAGAGCATTTTTGCCAAAATAATTTTCGCATGAAGAATTCTTTCAAATCCATCGGATTTTTTTGGGCTCTGCTTGCAGCCGTTTTCAGTTCATTCTTGTTCGCTTCCTGTGGTGATGACGCTTCCACTCTTCTGCGTCAGGCCAGCGGAAAGGCAGGTGAGGTCATAGTTTTATGTGGAAAAGGCTGGTGGGAAGGTGATGTTGGCGTAGCAATAAGGGATGTGCTGGCCGCTGATTATCCTCTTCTTCCGCAGAAGGAGGCTTCCTTTGACCTTATCAATGTGCCGGACAATACTTTCACCGATATTTTCAGGACACACAGGAATATTGTCATGGTGAAGATTGGCTCTTCTGTGGAGAATACCAGAGTTGCAATCAGGCAGGATGTTTGGTCAACCCCACAGGTCATTGTCACAATTACCGCAAAGACCGCTGAGGAGGCTATTGGCTTAATAAAGGACAAGAGCGAAACCATATTCAATGCCATAGAGCAGGCAGAGAGGAACAGAATAATCCGCAGTTCAAAGAGATATGAGGAACTCAGCCTTAGAAACACCGTGGCTGAAAGACTTGGAGGTTCGCCATATTTCCCAACCGGTTACTCTCTCAAGAAAATCACCGATGATTTCATCTGGATCTCATACGAGACAACGTACACCAACCAGGGCTTCTTCGCATATAGGATAGACATTTCGGATCTGATTCTTCACAGCAACGGCCAGGCTCCGGAGATTACCCTGGACATGCTCGTTTCTGCAAGGAACGTTGTTATGGAACGCAATGTGCCTGGCATGTTCGAGGGAAGCTATATGACAACGGCCCAGGGTGAGGAACAGAAGCCTGTCCTTAAATGGATTAAATACAAGGGAAGGGATTTCGGTGAACTGCGCGGACTCTGGGAGGTTCAGAACGATTTCATGGGCGGTCCTTTCGTTCAGCATATATTCTATGACAAGGATGGTCAGAACCTGATAGTACTGGAAGGTTTTGTCTATGCTCCTAAATATGACAAACGCAATTACCTGAGGCAGCTTGAAGCAATACTCTATTCGTTTGAATGGGAGGAAGATTTCAATAAATAACAAGATATTTTTGCAGGAATAAAATATTTTATTACTTTTGCAATCCTTTTTGCAGTCCTTTGGTGGGTTCGTCTAAAGGCTAGGACTCAAGATTTTCATTCTTGCAATAGGGGTTCGATTCCCCTACCCACTACAAAAGAAAAAATAATAAAAAATAATAACAATGGCAAATCATGCATCAGCAGATAAGCGTACAAGACAGAACAATACGCGAAGGCTGCACAACAGGTACTACGTAAAGACCACACGTAATGCAATCAAGGCATTGCGCAACACAACAGACAAAACAGCGGCATTGGCACTCCTTCCAAAGGTATATGCAATGCTTGACAAGTTGGCTAAGACAAACATTATTCACAAGAACAAGGCAGCCAACCTCAAGAGTGGAATAGCAGTTTATGTAAACACACTCCAGTAGTCCAGGTTTAAGTCTTTACAAGTTTGATTCCCCACAAAATTCAATTTTGCGGGGGATTTTTTTATATGTACGAACTTATGGAAATAGTGAAGAAATTGAAGGAGCGCCTTGTCGGAAGGAAAGAGGAGGCGCAGGCGAAAAAGTTCATGATTGCGGATATGGAGAAGTGTGAGCGTCCGAGGGAGAAGATTTTCAACTCCGGGGTGAATTCATTGAGCAATGCTGAATTGCTGGCAGTCCTGCTACGCAGCGGAGTAAGGAAGGAGAATGTCATTGACATGAGCCGGAGGATTCTGGGCGAATGCAACAATTCGTTCGATGTTCTGCGCGGAATGGAAGCTCAGCAACTTATGGCGTTCAAGGGAATTGGTGAGGAAAAAGCGTCAACTTTGCTTGCCGCATTCGAGATGGCAAGAAGGGCGGGGGAGAAACCCGCTGAACAGCAGCCTGTCTTTTCTTCTTCCGATGATGTGGTCTCTCTGATGAGGCCCGTCATAGGCAGGCTCAAGCACGAGGAATGCTGGGCTTTGTTCCTCAACAGAAGACACAGGCTGATCCACAAGGAAAGGATTTCGCTTGGCGGAGTGGCTGCCACCGTTGTTGACCCGAAGATAGTCCTCCACAAGGCTCTGGCAAGTATGGCTTCTGCGCTGGTGCTTGTCCATAATCATCCTTCCGGAGCGGCCTCGCCTGGAGAAGCGGATATAGTACAGACAAAAAAAATTGCGCAAGCTGCCAACGCCTGTGACATAAGCCTGCTTGATCACATAATAATATGCTCTGATGATTATTTCAGTTTTCTTGACAACGGCCTCATGCCGGATCTGTAACGGAAAGACCACGCACACTAGCGTATGTGGTCCAGAAGATTGGCAATGCGTTTGGTCTTGCGCAAGCCGCTGAACCTGCATGTGATAGTCGTTGGCATTGTAAGGTTTTTCAGGACTGAATTCAGAGCTGTTTTGCTTGACTGCTTCAATTCTTCTTTTGTCAAGACCTCATCAGCAGGATTGTCCCGCAATGTGCTATCGGATAAAACCATCTCCTCTGCGCCGCTGTTGAAGTCTAAGTTCCTGAGGTCAAGATTGAAGCTGTTGCTGATTATTTGTTCGAAAGGCAGGTCGGATAGCGCTGCAAGACTGACAATTCTGGTATCCAGCGCTAAGGTGACAACTCCGCTGTACTCTGGTTCAATCACAACTTCGTTCTCAAGATTGAACTGAGCCAGCTCGCTGCTTCCCTTGCACACCTGACCTTCAATGTCCGTGAGATGGATGGCTTTCTTTGTTGGATTGTTCACTTCTATGCCAATGTTTACTATGGCGCTGGTGAATGATTTCAATTGAATCCCCTGATATTCAACTTTGCCTATTGATATTTTCCTGATATTGCCGCAGGAGGAAAGTGAAATGACGGCGATTGCCAGAAGTAAATATTTTATGCTTTTCATACGCTGAATTTTTGCTCTCAAATTTTATACCCAATTTTAGTGAATATTGAGAAAAATTGCAAATTTTAGTATATTTGCGTACTATGAATGAATTTGACTCTAAATCTGTAAGGCCTGTCATTGATTCGCAGGCAAAGCAGCTGTTCATTGAAACGTATGGCTGCCAGATGAACGTGAACGATAGTGAGGTTGTATTGTCAATACTTCAGAACTGCGGCTATTCGCTTTGCGCACGCATGGAGGATGCCGATCTCATTCTTGTGAACACCTGTTCCATAAGGGACAATGCGGAGCAACGTATATGGGGAAGACTTGATGTATTCCTTCAGATAAAGAGGAAATCCTCGAAACGGGTCCTGATTGGTGTAATGGGCTGCATGGCCCAGAGACTCAAGGAAAAACTGCTTGAGCACCCTGCGGTAAGTCTTGTTGTTGGTCCCGATTCTTACAGGAGCCTTCCGAAAATGCTTGACACGGTGAATGCCGTATTGGATTCAGAAAAGCGGAACCTGCCTGAAGGAAAACTGGCCGCCACACAATTGTCCAAGGTGGAAACCTACTCGGATATCAATCCTGTACGTCTTGACAGCAACGGCGTGAGCGCTTTCATTTCCATAATGCGCGGATGCAACAATATGTGTTCATACTGCGTTGTGCCTTATACCAGAGGCGCTGAAAGGAGCAGGGACCCTCAATCCATAGTGCGTGAGGCAACTGTCCTGTTCCAGGCCGGTTACAGGGAGGTGTGCCTGCTTGGCCAGAACGTGGACTCATATAAATGGGTGAATCCGGAGAATGAGGCAGACAGCGTGAACTTTGCGCAGCTGCTTGAACTGGTAGCAATAATAGATCCTGAACTGAGAGTGCGCTTTTCAACATCGCATCCAAAGGATATGGGCAACGGCGTGCTTTATACCATGGCAATGTACCATAATATTTGCAACTACATCCATCTGCCGGTTCAGAGCGGAAGCAACAGGATGCTGGAGAAGATGAACAGGAAATATACCAGGGAGAAATATCTTGAAAGGATTTCTGCAATAAGGAGAATCATTCCAGACTGTGCCATAGGTACGGATATCATTGCAGGTTTCTGCTCGGAGACCGAGGAGGAGCACAGGGAGACTCTCTCCCTTATGGAGGAAGTTGGCTTTGACAGCGCTTTCATGTTCCAGTACTCAATGAGGCCCAACACCTTTGCCCACCGTCATTTCCAGGACGATGTCCCGCCTGAGGAGAAAACGCGCAGGCTCAATGAAATAATAGCGCTGCAGAATGCGCTTTCGCTCAAAAGCAACGGGAAATGCGTTGGCCGGACATACAAGGTACTGGTGGAAGGACACTCTAAACGTTCTGAAGCACAGCTTATGGGAAGGAACGGCCAGAACAAGGCCATTGTATTTGACGCCCCTTCGCAGGACAATTACATTGGGAAGTATCTCTGGGTTGAAGTTGAGCGCTGTACAAGTGCAACGCTCTTCGGTCATGTTGTGCCAGCTCCGCCTTCCGATGAAATGCATCTCCCTTTGAAAAAAATTATACAGGACAAGATTAGAAACATTTAAACATTGAAATCATGACAAAGATGACAAGCAGGTATCTGGGTAATCTCAGAACAGAAGCAATACACGAACAGTCAGGAACAAAGCTCGTTTGCGATGCACCTCTTGACAACCACGGAAAGGGTGAGTCATTCTCGCCAACTGATCTGGTGGCCACAGCGCTCGGAGCCTGCATGCTTACAATTATGGGAATAAGCGCAGAAACTTACGGATATGACATTGTTGGCACGACTCTTGAAACGGAAAAGATAATGGGAACCAATCCAAGGAGGATAGTTGAAATCAGGATTACTTTCAACTTCCCTAAGGACAGGGAGTTCACAGCACAGCAGAAGAGAGTGATAGAGGCCGCTGCCCGCACCTGTCCTGTAGCGAACTCACTGCACCCGGACATAAAGAAGACACTTGTTTTCAATTATTGATGCCAATGAAAGGTTTGAAAGCTTTTTCTCTTGTATTTTTCACAGCGATGGCGTGTATGGCGGCCTGCCCTCTGAGCGCACAGACCGCTGAAGACAGCCTTGTGGTAGCCCGGCCTGTCCTGATCATGGATTCAACCCTGGTAGGGGCGGACATCGTGCAGCTGGTGGAATCCGGGTTGAACGGCATAAAGGTGAATCAGAGCGTTCAGCTTGCTTCTGCACTGAACGGCCATAAAACGCTGACCGGCTCACGAAAACTGTTGGGGTACAGGATAAGGATATATTTCAGCAACAGCCAGAGTGCCAGGAATGAGTCTGCCATGGTTGAGGAAAAGTTCAAGGAGAATTTCCCCGGCGTTCCTGTGTACAGGACCTATCCGAATCCTCATTTCAAGGTGGCGGTGGGCAATTACAGGACCAAGTCGGATGCCTTGAAGGCTCTTGAGGAAATCAAGACTGTTTTCAAGGATGCCTACATAATCATGGAAAGGGAGATGGACTTCCCCACAATAAAATAGTGTTTATACTCAGATTATGGATTTAAAACAGGATTTGAGACTGAAACTTGCAACCAAGTTGTCTCCGCTTCAGATTCAGACCATAAAGCTTCTGGAGGCCACAACTCTGGAACTTGAGGCCAGAATACGGAAGGAGCTGGAGGATAATCCTGTGCTTGATGACCAGCCTGTCCAGAAGGAGGAGGATGAGGCACCCGAGGAGGACAGCAGGAAAAATGTGTCGTTGAGCGGATATTCTTCGGAGGATGACATTCCTTCCTACAAGCTTTATGTGAACAATCGCGGCAAGGATGAAAAGCCGCAGTACAATACGTTTTCAGTCAAGGAAAGCTTCCAGCAGTCACTTCAACGCCAGCTGGGATTCACCAGACTTGATGAACGCAAGCGTAAACTTGCTCAATTCATTATAGGAAGCCTGAGCAGCGACGGATATTTGAGAAGGGAGATAGAAACACTGGTGGATGACATAAGTTTCAGACTCGGCATAGAAACAACGGAGGAGGAACTGGAAAGCCTGCTTGAAGTGATTCAGCAGTTCGAGCCGGCCGGAATAGGAGCAAGATCGCTCCAGGAGTGTCTCACGCTTCAGCTTGAATCAAAAATCACACTGGAAATGACCAAGCCGGAGGAATTCAGGGATGCGAAGGGTCTCAAGTACAAGCAACTGGCGCTTGACATGCTGTATGATCATTTCGATCTGTTCACAAAGAAGCACTACGACAAGATATGTTCCAGAATGAACATTTCCCAGGATGATCTCAAGGAGATAATTGCACAGATACTCAAACTGAATCCAAGGCCGGGCGGACAGATAGATGATTCGTACAATGACCAGTCACAGCAGGTCATCCCCGATTTCATTCTTGAAGAGGAGGAAGGTGTGCTTACCGCAACAATGCCAAAATTCAATATACCCGAACTTAGGGTGAACAGGAGATACAGGAATTATCTTGAGAAAGCCGGTGCACCCATGTCAAATGCCGACAAGGAGGCGGCCTCATTCGTAAAGCGCAAGCTGGATTCTGCAAAATGGTTCATAGAAGCCATAAAACAGAGGCAGAATACGCTGCAGAAGACAATCGATGCAATTATTGACTTTCAGCACGATTATATGCTCGAGGGCGATGAGACCAAGCTCAAACCTATGACGCTCAAGAATATAGCCGACATCACAGGCTTTGATATCTCAACTATCTCAAGGGTTGTGAACAGCAAGTACATACAGACCAATTTCGGCATATTCTCACTCAAGTCCTTCTTCTCCGAAGGATTTGTGAACAACAGCGGAGAGGAGGTTTCCACAAGGGAAATCAAGAAACTGGTTCAGGACAGCGTGGATGCTGAAAACAAGGCCAAGCCGCTCACAGATGACGAACTTTCTGAAATACTCAACAGGCACGGATTCAGCATAGCGCGCAGGACCATTGCAAAATACAGGGAGCAGCTGGGCATTCCTGTGGCACGTTTAAGAAAACAGCTTTGATATATGAAAACCATAGATTATTCCAACCAGAACAGCATTCTCGGCCAGTATTTGAGCCAGATGAGGGACAAACAGATACAGAAGGATCCGAGACGTTTCAGAATGAATCTTGAGAGAATAGGCGCATTTTTTGCGGCTGAAATAAGTAAGACCCTGAATTATAAGACAATAGAGGTGACAACCCCTCTTGGGATAGCGGAGTGCAATGTTCCGGCCGACAATATAGTAGTTGCCACCATACTCCGTGCGGGACTTCCGTTGCACAATGGAATTCTGAATGTGTTCGACAATGCCGAGGGTGCCTTCGTCACAGCTTACAGGAAATATGGCAAGGATAATAAATTTGACATAAGAATTGAATACGTGACCGCCCCTTCACTTGAGGGCAAGGTTCTCATCCTTGCAGATACAATGCTTGCCACAGGTGCCTCATTGCTCAAGGCATACGAGCGTCTGCTTACACACGGAGAGCCTGTACACACTCATTTCGTGTGCCCTGTTGCCAGCCGCAGCGCTGTAGAATTCCTGTCAAAATCTCTCCCGCACAAGAAGGTCACTCTCTGGGCAGCAGCCATTGATGAGGAACTCACCAACAAGTCCTACATTGTGCCCGGCATAGGCGATGCCGGAGATCTCTGTTACGGCTCAAAACTCTGATAACAGACTTTCATGAAAACATATCTGCGATTGTTGAGGTTCTGCTTTGCACTTGCTGCATTGGCATGCGGCAGGCTTGTGTGCGGTGTGCCTCTGTATTCGCAGACCAATTCAGCCGGCACTGCCGATACTCTTTCAAAAGTGACGGTAAGCGCTGATGCCAGGCAGTTGGAATCGAACAGCAGGTTCAGTCCCGGACTTCATGTGCAAAGGCTTGTCCTTCCACAGATATCTTCATTGAACTCTTTGGGAGATGTTCTGCAGAAGGAGACATCGCTGTACATAAAGGAGTACGGGCGCGGAATGAATTCATATATCTCCGTACGAGGAACCTCGTCTTCCCACACATCGGTTGACTGGAATGGAGAGTCTTTTTCAATGCCCACGATGGGACAGGCCGATTTGAGCCACATACCTCTGTATTTCTTTGACAACCTTAGCCTGCATCTCGGGGGAGGAAGCGCGCTTTACGGGAATGGCAGCATAGGCGGAAGCATTCAGCTGGCCTCCGCTCCTGTCTTTGCCAACTATGGCGATGGCGAATTCCTTTTCTCCGGTGACCTCACCCTCAAGGGGGGCAGTTATGAAACATTCTTCACCGGAGTTACCGCCAGATATGCCTCCAGCCGCAATTCCGGAAGGACTTCCGCTTATTGGAATTTCTCCAACAACGCCTTCAACTTCAAGGACAACTCCAAACCGGGACAGCCAGAGGACAGGCAGCATAATGCCCGGTTCGCCAATTGGGGCATCTATCAGCAGGTGGCACATAAGTTCAAGGATGGAACATCGGTGCTTGCTTTCAACTTCATCCATTTGAATTTCAAGCGTCAGATGCAGCCATCGGTGGCAAGCAACAATGATCCTTCACTCTGGCACGATATACTTGACCGCAACACCAAGGCCATACTCAAGTTCAGCAGTCAGGCGGGCAATCTTAAATACGATGCCTCGCTGTCTTTCAACAGGGATTACGAACTCTATGAAAACGATGTGATTGCGGCAAACCGCCTTGCCGCCTCTGCAGGAATCGGGTATTCCGGAACAAGGTGGAACCTGAAGGCGGGTGGCCGTGCGGAGTACATAAAGCCTGAGGTGGAATGGTATGGCAGTGGGACATACGAGTGGCGTTCCGAGATTTATGCCCTTGCTTTCTGGAAACCTTTCAGCAGCCTTATGATAGGAGGAGGTTTGAGGGGGACCTTCGTTACCAATACAAGCGTGCCTGTGCAGCCGGTTCTCAACATGAAGTGGATGGCAACTCACTGGCTTGCTTTCAGGGCTTCCGCCTCAAGGAGCACCAAGGTGCCAACAATGAATGACAAATACTGGGGCGGAGTGAACGCATATCTTAAACCTGAGAAAGGAACCACATACGAGGGCGGCGTGGATCTTGGCACTGTAGCCGGAGTCTGGAGTCTGAGCGTTTTTGCCACTGTGTTCAACACGGATGTCAAGGACTGGATACGCTGGCTGCCTGCCGGCGAAGTCTGGAGGCCCAGGAATGTTCCCAAGGTCAGGACAAAGGGAGTGGAGAGCGGTGTAAGGGCAACCGGAACCTACGGGAACACAAAGCTCAGTTTCAGCGTAAACTATTCATACACCGATGTGCGCAAACTTGAGTCCGATATTCCGCTCGACCCTTCCGTTGGAAAGCAGATGGCCTATCAGCCGTACAATGTTGTGAACTGCTCCGCTGGAATTGACTATCGCCAGTGGAATATGATACTGGGGTATAACTATACCGGAAGCCGCACCACCACTGATATTTATGACAGCCTACCGGGCTATTCCCTCCTGGACCTTTCGCTTGCAAGGGAGTTCAGGCTGTTCGATTATGAATGCACTCTGTGCGGAGAACTGAAGAACATACTGAATACCAGCTATCAGAACGTGAAGTTCTATGCCATGCCGGGCATAAACTTCATGATAAGCGCCCGTATAAAGTTCTAGATAATTCTCAAGGGAGTTTTGCAAACTGGAAAAACAATGCTAATTTTGGAACAACTGAATCATCACAACTGATATGGCACAATCGAATAAGTTCTGGAGGTGGATACTGGCACCTGTCCTTACAGCAGGAGTTTTCTTTGGAATATACTGGCTCGGCACATACCTTACGGGCAGGAGCGATTTCTTTACCGGCAGCGTTTTCGGGCAGTGCTGCGGTCTGTTCCTTACCTATCTGGTAGCAGCATTGGTCACAATAATCGTTTCATACTGGTCATTTCCCAAGGCCAAGGTTGTGATTTCAATCGTTGTTGCTTCGGCAATAATCGTTTACGGAGGCTATATGATAGGTCACGCAATGTTCAATCCTAACGATGGCTTCATAAAGGTTCTTGCAGCCGCCGCACCGCTGATCCTGGTACCTGTGCTGTATTTCATACTCAGCGCCAAGGCCCGCAAGGAGATACACGACATAAAGATACTTTCCAAATAAACTACGCTTGGCTGCGGCAGGCAGTTCATCTGAAAAACTTTGCCTTTCCTTGGCAAAGCTTTTTCATATTCCACTGCCTGCCGCCACATGCGGTCACGTTTTCTGCAAAAATTTTCCTGAAACACATTTTCCGAACAATTCAAAAAGTTTTGCTGTTTCAGCAGTCCGTTCCCGGCTCCATCCAATACATTTGTTCAAAATGAAATTGTTTGACCAAATGTGTTGATTATGGAGAAATTGTATTACAACGAGAATCAGAGGTACATAATACCAACTTCTGACTGGGGCTTCAAGCGTCTTTTCGGGACCGAAATGAACAAGGACCTGCTTATTGGCTTTCTCAACGAGGTTATTGCCGACAGGGTGATAATTGGTCTGGAATATCTGAACACTGAGGTGATTCTGCCATCAGGCAAGAAGCGCAGGGTGGTGTTCGACGTCTATTGCAGATGCGATGACGGCGCGCGCATCATAGTTGAGATGCAGAACTGCGTGACCGAGTCCTTCATAGACCGCTCGCTGGTGTATTCCGCTTCCTCGATAGTAGAGAACTACCTGTATTCAAAAAGGAAGGGTTACACCGCAAACAGAACCTATCTTATAGTGATAGCCGGTGAAACGGTGTTCGGCAATGTAGGACATTCCCCTGTGCGTCTTGCCATGTGCGACATCGATTCGGAATACACCAGAGTGCTGCATGACAAACTGTTGCAAATATTCATTGAACTTCCTAAATTCGCAGACAGCATTGAGGAATTGAAGAAAGAAAGCGGTTTTCTGGACAAGTTCGCTGTAGTAATGAAGCGGATGGCTGAATGTGAAGCACCGCCCGAAATATTCCGTGAAGGGATATTCAGGAGACTGTTTGATGCCGCGGATCTCAATGGCTTCAACGCGCAGGACAAGGAACAATATAAGACAGCGGTTATGAACGAACTCGATTACAAGGCAACTCTTTACGACTATAAGGAAAGAGGGAGAAAAGAAGGCAGAGAAGAAGGGAAAAAGGAAGGTATTGCCCAAGGCTTGAAGGAAGGTGAGGCAAAAAGCAAACGTGAGATAGCTGAGAAACTCAAGGCCATGGGCCTGTCGGCCGAGCAGATAAAGGAGGCCACGGGCATAGACATCTGACGTTTCCGATTTGTTGAGACTCTATATGGTAGTTTGTTAAATTTGGTAAGGACATTCCGTTCTTGCCAAATTTTATTTTTCACCAAAAACATACTACCCATGAGACGACACAGAAACATACCCACATTCGGGAAATATTCCACCAGATTGATATCCGAACTTGAGAGCGACCATCGGTGGGGGACATCACGGACATACTCCAAGACAAGGAGCAGCTTCCTCTAGTTCCTGGAGTCCGATGTCCCGTTTGACCGCCTGGACGGGCGTCTCATGATACGCTACAACAATTACCTCCGCGGCCGAGGCGTTGTTCGCAACACCATATCGTTCTACTACCGTGTCCTCCGTGCGATTTACAACAAGGCTCTCGATGAGTACGGCTTCCCGGACCTCCGGCCCTTCTCGGGCGTGTACACTGGCGTTGACCGCACGCAGAGCAGAGCCGTGCCAGCGGAGAGCATATCAAGGCTCGCCCGGGCCGACCTTGGGGAGGATGCCTCGAGTTCGCTGACGCGCGACATATTCGTATTCAGCTACTGCATGCGTGGCATGCCGTTCGTGGATGTTGCGTACCTCAGGAAAAGCCAGATTTCAGGAGGCTATCTCACCTATTCCAGCCGCTTCACACGACCACATTCTTACTAATTTCCTGGCCGTTTTCTGCTACAGGCAGTCATTTGGTCACGTTTTTGTTGAAAATGGGCTCGTTTCTGCTTTCCGGCACTCATTCGGCCACATTTTTCACAAAAGCGTGACCGTTTGTTGTCGGGAACATAAGTTTGGGTGCGTATTATTCAAAAATATTTGCGAACGAAAAGGCCTGGCAACAGCGGAAGCGCAAATGGAGCCCTTGAAAGCTCCATGCAGCG
>NZ_JBAELF010000012.1:0-7264 GCF_056211015.1 Candidatus Egerieousia sp. | reverse complement strand
TTGAGATTCCACTTCTCCACGGGAACCATAATGTTTGTAGTTTGAAGAATGTTGATCTTCAGAATCGAAGACCTCACCCTCACGGAAATCGGGGCTTCCCCCTTGGACTTTGTAGTCCTCACAATGAATGAAACTGCCATGATTTTTATCTTTTTGAATCGTATCACAAAGATAAAAAATCTTTTGGACTTGATACCAAATTGATACCAAATTTTTCGGGCTACTTGATACCAATTCAAGACCTCAAAATCCAATATATTTTGAATATCAGTGATTTAACTATTTTCTTCGGACTCACATATCCCACAAATATCCCGTTTGCGATTCCGCTACGCACCTCCAGCAAATGCCTCTGAGATTGCTCAGGGGTATTATTTTTCTGACCAATATCTGGCGAAAGAACGGGAATAATCATCACATAGGCAATGTTCGAGACGCCAGATTTGATTGCTGATGCACGATGAACTTGTTCCTTGGCGTTGAACGATACTACATGAACATATCAGAAAAGGCAGCCTTCGAACAGCTTCTGCCAGTTGAACAGGCCTTTCCAGAAGCTTTCCATCCTTCTTCTCCAGTTACTGCGATAGCATTCCATACTTTCATCGCAGAGCTTTTGAAAGTCCTTTTCTCCGAAATTCGGGTTTACGCGCAGTGTGAACCTTACCAGACGCTCAATGGAAGCACCAATGCTTTCAAAATCCTCCAACGCTTCCAGCTGTTTTTTGTTTTTACTGTCGATGGTGGAAAAATCCTTAAACGCAATTGCCTGTGCTATCAGACTGATGATGGCTGATACTTCAGACAGGTCCTTTTCTTCATAAAGGTATTTCACGGGCGGAATAGCGCTGTCTGCGGCTCCTTCAATTGCTGTTCCTTTAGTCAGATGCTCCTTGTTCATTGTGTAAATACGAAAAAATCCGAGCCGTCCAAGAGGAGTCCGCTTGGTCCTGGCAGACCATTGACCTACACTCATAGGATAGCCCGGATTGAATATCCGGGCACAACCCCGTTACTGAGGTAGGTCTTGAATTAAACTGCCAGGTTTAGCGGACTACCAGTAAAAAGCTTGTGCTCTTAATATGTTAAAATAGGAATCGTTGCTATGCTTTCACGATTTCTCTACAAAATTAATTTGCATCCAATAAAATAACAAACATTGCAGTCAAAAAAACTTACGTCATTGAAGCAATCAATGACGTAAGATCTCCAATTTATAATTGATGTTCAAGAATCTATAGCTGTGACACTATGATTTCGGTTTTAGGTGAATGAAGTTCCACAACCTTGGTGAGCGGCTCGTAAGTATAGTTGCGGTACTCGAACAATTGTACGTAGGCCAGACCTTCGGCTTTGTTGAAGTAAGCATCCAGACGTATTGTTCCACCGCTGTTGCCTTTCTTTATTTCAGGCTTTATAGCCTTACCGTTGAGGAAATCAAGAATCTGAGCTTTGCATTCCATGCATATTTCCTCCGATTGTCTGGTGAGAACGCTTCCTTGTCCGTCCTTTCTGTAGCCTTTTTTGAATATGCACAGCATTGCCAGTCCAAGTATTGTGAAGAGCACTCCCAGGCCGGCGTTGATGAAGAGCAGGCAGATTCCCGCTACAAATATTGAACCTGATATTGCAAGGTCCTTTGATGTATGTACGCTTTTGAATATTGTTTCCATTGTCTTTGATTCAGTTTGTAATGAATATGATTATGATTGCGATTCAGTGCGGAAGGTCTCTTGATATGACGTAAACCTTCCGCGGTTGTTTTTACTAATGCTTTGGTAATCAGTTGTTTAAAAATATTTACTGCGGAAGGTTCCTGCAAATTCTGCAAACCTTCCGCACACTGTGGGAAGCGGTCCGGCAGGCTAAATCCTTAGATTGCAGATGGAAAGAATGAACCGTGCGTTTGAATGTATTCCGGATGAGAAAAGCTTCAGAGCGCTTTGGAACGTGTATATGCTTTGCGTGTCAATCAGCTTTCCGGCTTTCACCATACGGAATGTAGACCTTGATGAAGACTGTACCCTTCTTCCATTACCGGTGTTTCTGACCGAAGGACTGAAATTATGGCTTTCTTCTGAATACCCCGTTGCGCTTGATGAAAGGATTCCTTGAAGATTGAATCCGAAGGTTCTGCTGGCGCAAGCGGTCCGGCCAATGCTGAAATGCCCGGAATTTGCAGGACAAAGCAAATTGGATTGTGACGCTTTGTCTGCCGGGTTCAGAGAACTGCTGCAGAACAGGTGCGCCAGAATGAAGGATAATATGAATATGAAACGCTTCATCAATCACAAAGATACTCAGAAAAACAATAGCGCAGATATGCCCATTGCAATTTTTTGAGTAATTTTGGAAGCTTTATAAAATGCTTATGAAAAGGTTCGGAATTTGTACACTTTTACTGCTTGCGCTGGCTTGCAGCGCCTTTGCACAGCCGGATTTCAGGAAAGCTGATTCATTGTTCAGCAAGGCCTGCGATTACAAGGCCGCTCTTGCTGAGCTCAGCTCTCTGGAGCTGGCAACACAAGGCAAGGCAAAGGCCGAAGTTCTTTGGAGAATGGCCAGAATCCAATTGATTCTTGGTCAGGAAGAAACAGACAAGGAGGGTAAAAGAAGAGTTTTCGGACAAGGTATCCGTTATGCCGAACAGGGAATCTCACTTGATTCACGCAATGCCGGGTGTTATTTCTGGCACTGTGCCAATGTTGGCAGAGAGTGTCAGACCAGAGGAAAGATGCAGCAGGCATCAAAGGTTTCGGTCATGATGAAGGACCTTGAGATGATCCTAAATACATTGGACCGCACGGATTATTCCGAGGCATGGCAGGCTTTGGCCGAGATATATTACCATCATCCTTTCAAGTCCACCAATGCCGCCATCAATTATGCCCGCAAGGCCATTGATGAAATACCTTCAGATGAATCCAGGCTTTCGTCCTACATTTTCCTTGCACAGATGCTCAGGGAAAGAGACTGGAGCGCTTCAAGAAGGCGCGAGGAAATCAATGACAATATAAAGGAACTCGCACGGCTCAAGAACGGCAAATCAACCAACATCAACAGGTTCGCTTTGTATTCCGCTATCAAGGACACTGCTGTGAATTCGTGCAGGCTTGCGGAATTGTCCGATGCACAGGAGTCTCAGGCATTGGTTAAATATGCTCTTGAGAAATACAGGAGACTCTCATTCAAATCAAAGGTTGACGAGACCGATTACAAACAACTGCTGAAACTATAGTCATTATGGAACGGACATTGTACGGATTCAATTCATCCCAGGACGTAATACATCTTCAAACAAAATATACCCTCTTCAAAAGAGTTGCCAATATCGTGTTCCAGGCAGTGGTTGAATCCGGCTTTGACAGGCCGTTGATGACAAAAGCCATCAATCTTCTGATTGAAAGAAACGACTGCCTCCGCATCAGCTTCGTAAAGGACAGAGGAGCAATCAAACAGTATTTCGTGCCCGAAAGAAAGATTGGAGAGATTCCATACAGAAAACTTGACACTCAGTCCAGACAGAATTCGTTCTTCATGAAGTTCAGGCGCAGGATGCTCAATCCTTTAAAGGGTGAGGTGCTGAAAGTGGCCTATGCCAGCGATCCCAACGGCAAGGAAGTCATATATTTCAAGATAAGCCATTATGTGGCCGACAGTTACGCAATCGGGCTTCTTGTCAAGGACCTTTTTGCCATATACAATGCGTTGAGAAACAATGACGCCCTCCCTGCCCCGAATGCCAGATTCGAGGATGTCTTGAGAAAGGATATGGAATACAAGGACAATGACAATGCCACGTCAAGGGATATGGAGTTCTTCAAGGACTATTATGAGAACAGGCATCCGGAGCATCCTGTATATTGCGGCCTTCACGGAAACGGAAGCGACCGCTGGCTCAAATTCAAGAGGCAGGGCAAATTCTACTGTCCGTACCTGTTCATAAAGTGCAGCACTCAAGGATATAAATTGACCATACCATCGGCAGTGGAGGAAAAGGTGGAGAAATGGTGCGCGGAGAACAGCATTACAATGTCTTCCTTCTTCTACTATGCAATGGCTCTGACAACTTCCCTGATAAATGGCAGGGAAAGACACCAGGCTCCGCTTCAGCTTCTGGACTGCAGGGGAACCCTCGCGGAAAGGAAGTGCGGCGGCACCAAGGTGCAGGCTCTGAGCGTTTATACCAGCGTGGACTATGAAAAGTCATTCAACGATAACATAGCAATGGCGGTGAACGATCAGTCAGGGCTCTTCAGGCACACGAAGCTGTCATATCTGGGACTTGAGAAACTGCAGCACAAACTGTGGAACTATCCAATCACCAGCCAGGTTATAAGTTTCTGCTATTCGTTCATCCCTTATTCCACCGACAATAATGTTGAGCTTACGATACTGAGCAACGGCAAGGGCAGTCTTGTTTCCTACGTTGCGCTTATGTACAATATGCAGAGCCATAAGATAGATGTTGCCTACGATGTTCAGACAGAAATGATAAGCGCAGTGCAGCTTATGGATTTTCATAACAGATATTTGAATACAATAGAGGCTGTGATGTCAAGACCCGATGTAAGTCTGGAAACAATTTTCCCGGCTGCTGTAGAATAATCAAGATACTTATGAGTGAGAAATTCTTTTCCGAGAAAGTTATGCTGGCGGACACCCTGCTCAAGGAAGGTCCGTACAGAAATACGCGTGATGTGGTTGAACGCATTTCGCGTCTCGTCCCCGACAACAGGATTCTGGCCGAACTGAACAGAAACGGCAATATTGTCCATTATACTGCCAGAGAACTTTACAATGAGGTGATGAGCCTTGGAAACGGCCTGCTTGAAGCCGGCCTGGGTGGGGCGCATATTGCAATCATTGCCCCGAACTCATGCAGGTATGTGATTGCGGACCTGTGCATTTCAAGCGGTGTGGGGGTTGTGGTGCCAATGGACAGGGACCTGCCGTCACAGCTGATGGCGGAACTGGTGAACAGATGCGATGCCGATGCAGTCATCTGCGGCTCCCTGTATCTTCACGGCATTGAGGAAATCCTTCCTTCCTGCCCTCGTATCCGCACGGTAATCACCCTCGACCGCAAGGTGGAAGGCTATGCATATTATGAAGAACTAATTGAATCCGGCAGATCATTCTCCACCGGCGACGGTTCATTCGCTTCCAGTCCTTACTGTATGAGGAAACTTGACCCGCACGCAGCTGCTAAAATCATTTTCACCAGTGGAACAACAGGGGCCAACAAGGCTGTTGTTCTGAGCAATGCCAATCTGTCTGCCAACATAGACAATTGTCTTGGAAGCATCAGGGCCGAGCAGTTCAACACCTCCATGAGTGTGCTTCCAATGCATCATTCCGTGGAGATAAACACCCATATAATGACCAGAGTGGCCAGCGGAAGACTTACATATATCTGTGGTGAAATGCGCAATCTGATGCGCTGCCTGAAGATTTTCAAGCCTACTGTCATAACAGTTGTTCCAATGATAGCCACGGCGTTCTACAGGAATATCTGGCAGAACGCCCGCAAGGAAGGCAAGGATGAAAAGCTCATGAAGGGCATAAGAATCTCCAATTTCCTCCGCAGGTTCGGCATTGACCGCACGCGCAGCATGTTCGCTTCCATTCACGAAGTTTTCGGAGGCAATCTCAACATGCTTGTCTGCGGAGGATCGATGCTCAATCCGGTAGTGGTCAAAGGTCTGAATGATATTGGAATCAGAGTGGAGAACGGATACGGAATCACCGAGTGCGGCCCGCTCATCTCAATCAACGCCAATACTTTGAAGGATCATTTGAGCGTTGGCAAGCCTTGTGAGAACATTGAGGTTAAAATTCTTGATCCGGACAGCAACGGGGTGGGGGAACTGTGCGTAAGAGGAGCCAATGTGGCAAAAGGCTATTACAAGGATCCTGAAAACACAAGCAAGGTTTTCTACAGCGATGGATTCTTCAATACAGGAGACAGCGCCAGCATTTCAGCTGACGGAAAGATACATCTGGCAGGCAGGAAGAAGAACGCCATTGTTCTATCCAACGGCAAGAACATTCTCCCGGAAGAAATAGAGAACGTCATTGAATCCAATATGGATTATGCTGCGGATATCGTAGTGTACAAGGTGGAGCATAAGGGGCAGGAACTGCTGTGTGCCGGTCTTTACATTCCGGATGAGCAGATGCGTTCCAATGTTGAGCGGATAAGTGAAGACATCAGGAAAATCAATTCCCTGATGCCTTCATATAAATGCATTGATTACGTTGAACTGCCCGAATGTGAATATGAGAAGACAAGCAGCCGGAAAATCAAGCGCAATCTGCTTCCACAGTCAATTTCCGGAAAAAGTATTGCAATATAGCCGCAGAACTTTCAGCATAAGCGCAATTTTATTATTTTTGCCGCCCAAAAACGGAATTATGATGAAAGACATTGAACAGATCAAGAAAGAACTTCTTCAGATAGCTAAGGAATACATAGACGCACCGCTTGAGGGAATTGACACTTCAGCCAATCTCAAATATCTGGGTCTGAATTCATTTGTGGCGGCTGCAATGATAAATGAGATTGAGGAGCATTTCGGCAAGCCAATACCGGATTCAAAGCTTTACGGCTTCAAGTCTCTTGATGATATCATTGCCTTCCTTATGAATTGAGTATAAGGAAAAGAAGTACGGAAATTATTACAAGCACCTTTTCAAAACCATCTATGTGCTCGTTCTGCTCGCATTGTTCCAATGCGTTGGCCTGTTGATTCACACGGTTTTCATTCTTCACATCCTGTCCGGTGCAATTGAGTTCGCTTCTTCTTCTGCTGCTGTTACTGTTACCGCTGCTTACTGTAAAAAAAGTCTTCATACCTGTATTGTTTTTGTTGATACAAAGGTATTCCGGCTTTTTGACAACTTTTGTCAATTACCCGAATTCAACAAGCACTAATCATTGCCTGCTATATACTTCCCGTCCTTCAAAGAAAGTCTTGACAACCTGAACACCACCAAGATCCTGCGCATCACAGGTCAGGACATTCTCATCCAGAATAACGAAATCTGCATATTTGCCAGGCTCGATACTACCACGCTCCTTCTCCAAATGCAACTGCCAGGCACCATTGTAAGTCATAGCCTGCAGGAACTGGTAGCGGTCTATCAGTTCCTCTGGCTGCCAGGCATACGAACTCGGTTCATATGCACCTGTAACTGCGACCTGCATGCATAGGAAAGGATAATTGATGCCGTCATCCGCCGGAGTGTCCGTACACTGGCT
>NZ_JBAELF010000011.1:0-26947 GCF_056211015.1 Candidatus Egerieousia sp. | reverse complement strand
CACCTTCCTGACGAACTCCGCTGTTCCTCCAACGAACAACGACAGCGAGAAGGCCCTGCGCCCCGCCAAGACCAAACTCAAGGTCAGCGGATGCTTCCGCACGGAGGCCGGTGCACAGAACTACGCCACCGTCGCCTCCGTCATACAGACGGCGGTCAAGAACGGGCAGAACCCCTTCGAAGTCCTTCGGGTCATTGCGACCCTTGCGCTGGCATAGTATCATTGACGAAATCATTGCTTGTCGAATGTCATAGCTTGTTGCTTATGGCAGGGGTACCTGAGCAGTTACTATAAACCTTTATCTCACAGATTCTTTCTCAAAAATTGCGTTTAAAACTTGAATTCGGCATGGCATTTCCGCAAATATAATGCTTAATTTTGCACTCATAAACGTATTTGCAGATTTTATACGTTTATTAAACGGATATGAACGTTTAAGGTATTGCAAAACTAATCGAATATAATATGAAATTCATCAGCTGGAACGTCAACGGTCTGCGGGCAGTCTGCGGCAAAGGATTCACGGAAATCTTCAACAATTTCAACGCAGATTTTGTCTGTCTGCAGGAAACCAAGCTCCAGGCCGGCCAGATTGATTTGAGTTTTCCGGGCTACGAGTCATACTGGGACTATGCTCAGAAGAAGGGATATTCAGGCACCGTAATCTTCACAAGAATCAAACCCATCGCAGTAAAATATGGTTTGGGAATAGAGGAGCATGATCAGGAAGGCCGCGCTGTCACTCTGGAGATGGAGGGTTTCTATCTGGTATGCGTTTACACGCCCAACTCTCAGGATGAGCTCAAGCGCCTGCCTTACCGCATGGAATGGGAGGATGCTTTCAGGCGGTATCTCAATGATTTAGCTGCAAAGAAACCGGTCATAGTCTGTGGCGATATGAATGTGGCCCACGAGGAGATTGACCTTAAGAATCCTGCCACCAACCACTTCAACGCAGGCTTTTCCGATGAAGAGCGAGGCAAGATGACCGAGCTTCTGGCCTCAGGTTTCACAGATACCTGGCGGTACCAGCACCCGGAAGAGCAGAAATATTCCTGGTGGTCGTACAGAATGAAGGCGCGCGAAAGGAACGTGGGCTGGCGCATAGACTACTTCCTTGTGTCCAACCCGCTCAAGAACAGAATCCTGAGCACCGACATTCTTAACGATATATTCGGTTCGGACCACTGCCCTGTGGAACTGGTGCTGGCCGACAACTAACAGTAAAAGAATGGAAGAAAAGGAACATATAGGTCAGTTGTTTGACGGTATATCAGGAACTTACGACAAACTGAACCATCTGCTGTCACTCAATATCGATAAATTGTGGCGTCGCAAGGCAGTACACCGTCTGCAAGCGGTAAGCAAGCTGCTGGACGTGGCCATAGGCACAGCAGACCTGGCCATTGAAATCATCCGTCAGGGCAAGGCCTGCAGCATCACCGGCATTGACCTCTCCCGCAACATGATGGAGATTGGCCTTAAGAAAGCCCTAAGTAAAGGCATTGATGCTCAATGGGTTGACTTACAAACTTTCAAGCAGGCTGAAACCTCGGACGCTGGCACAAGCACTATCAGGTTTATGGAGGCCAGTGCCCTTGACATGCCTTTTGCAGACAACTCCTTTGATGCACTCACCTGCGCATACGGAATCCGCAACTTCTCTAACCTTGACCGGGGCCTTTCCGAAATGTACCGTACCCTACATGGCGATGGGCAATTGCTCATACTAGAGTTCTCATATCCGAGCAATCGCATAGTGCGGTCACTGTACGATTTCTTCTTCTCAAAAATAATGCCGCTTATAGGCAGAATGGTCAGTCACGATCCCAAGGCGTACACGTATTTCCGCAACAGTGTAAAGAACTTCATCTGGGGCGAAGCCATGGTGGAACGTCTCAAGGCCGCCGGTTTCAGGGACGTAACATACGAGCCACTCACCTTAGGCATCACCACCATCTACCTCGCCCGCAAATAACCATCACCGCAAACGGATTACCAAAAGCGAAGAACAAAAAGAACATCATCCCTGACCGTCCGAGTCCGGTGAAGAAACGGAAAAAGCATTGCTGAATCCGCTGCGCAGAATTTTGCGCGCATACAGATTGCCTCCGGAAATAACATACAGGACATTGTCCACCAGGCCAACGGAAGAAACTGCGGAACCGCAAGGCGCTGGAAGAATAACGCGAACCCTGCCATTATGGTCACAAATCTGAACGCCTATTTCTGTGGCACAATACAGGTATCCGGAAGCATCAAAACAAATCTGCCCACCATTTGTATGCAGCTTATAAAATTCCTGTCTGTACAAAGCGCCACCCGCAAGCACTTCATTGCTAATCCATTGCGAATTCACATAGGCAACGGCCCTATGTTTGCCGCCAGGATAAACAGCCATGTAAGGATCAAAACTGTTCTTTCCCACCCACAGCAACTGCGGCAAAGCAAATCCGCTGCCAGCATCCTGAATCCCGGAGGCTTTGGAGACCGATGCCACCAGTCCGGTATCATCATCACAAGCAACCCCGGCACTCCTGATAAACAAACCCTCCGGCACATTTGAAGCCACCAGCGTCCAAACGGAGCTTGAATCAACTATTGAATTCAGAGTTGCATTCCCAGACTTTCCCTTTTTCACCGGCGATGGGTAATCTTTCCAGAGAAATCTGAGTGCCTCGCTCATAAGCGCAGCGCCATTCCTTCCATTGTGACCTCCCTTGTCCCAGTGATGTTCCAGTTCATAACCGGCGAATCTCAACGCCGATTCCATAAGCAGGTTATATTCATACCAGCTGCCAAAGAGTGGATTCCAGGTATCCTCATCGTTGTCCTGCAGATATATGCGTAGCCGTTGCGGCTCGGTCTTGCGAATCAGCCCGGGATAGTGGTCACCGCCGCGCATGGGCACAAAGGTTCCGATTATGCTGTAAACCCTTGAAAACAAATCAGGCCGGAACCAAGCGGCAGTGAAAGCGGCAATGGCACCGCTGCTGGCGCCAAGAACCATGCGGTCGTCAGCGCTCCGGGAAAGAAGGATTGGGAGGCCATCGCCGGTGGAAAATGAAGAAACTGCGGGGAGGACCTCTTCTGCCAGAAAAGAGGCAAAGCGGCCGTCGCAGCGGTCAAACTCGTTGCTGCGGTTATAGCGGATGACCTCGCGGGACTGGCTGGATGAATTATCGTAAATGCGGCCAGGTCGGACTCCAACCGCTATTGTAACAGGCATCTGACCGGCGGCAATGAGAGTATCTATGGACTGTGCCAGCCCATACATTATATCATCCATCATAATGGCCGTGCACGCAGCTTGCCTGCCATCGTATTCCTTTGGAACATAAACTTTTATCATACGCTCCGTTCCTGGATAAGCCCGCGGATTCCTCATAGTGAAGGTCAGGTACTCCCCTCTCAGACCCTCCGGCTGAAGCGTACGGCCTGTAAGTTCAAGCTGAGCAGCACTGGCATTCCGCTCACCCTGAACAGAACGGATTGGCGCATCACAATCCGGTTTTTGAGCATGCGAAGCAAAAGGCGTGCACACAAACAGAAGACCAATGACCCAAAAAGCAAAGTACAATCGTTTCATCTTATCACAATTTCTTTTGAATAACAGGCAAAACTGTGCAGGAATGAAAAAGCCGGACGGCTTACCTTAAATCAATCAATTCATATCCGGAAAGTTTTCCGGGATTCAATTCAAACGCTTCTGCTTCCGCCTTGAATGGAGACGAGAATGATTTAATCAGCACTGTATAAATGGAACCGTCCTTGCCTTGGATCTCAAATCTCTGCGGCATCCAGGAACCTGATTGCGAACCCGGTTTGAACCGGATGATTATTTCAGGATAAGCTGTATGCTTTGATTTATCCTTGAGAATGACACTGTCATTCCTGCCATTGCTTATGCTGTATGAACTGTCATAATCAAACACCAACTGCAGCGGATTTTCCAGCAGGTCACGGCTTTGTGCGTCATTGCCTGCAAGCATTGCCTCCTTTGTCCGCTCATTTATCATTATCTTCTCCCTGCCGTTGCACATTACCTTCATTGCATCCGGAACTTCCAGTGCGTATGACTTGTCCTTTATCACAAGGGTTCCGTTATATGAAAGGACTTCTCTGCCGCTCCTGTCCGTTGCCTTGAACTCAAAACTCATTGAACATCCAGCATTTACGTATCCCCTGAGATACTCCAGATATTTGTTTGATGCACCATTTGACACTGTTGGAAGCGCAATTACCGCCATCGTGAACACCAAAACCATATATTGCTTCAAAACTCGCATGAACTGACTGCACAATTTAATAGGTGATTGTTTGAGTTTTATAATATGCTTATGCGGACTATGCCCCATATACATCACGGATATTGGCCAGCATTGCATCCAGTTGCGTGATATCCAGCACAAGCACCTCTCTTGCCTTGCTTCCGGCCGAAGGTCCCACTATTCCGGCCACTTCCAGCTGGTCCATGATCCTGCCTGCCCTGTTGTATCCAAGATTCATCTTGCGCTGGATAAGTGAAGTTGAACCAAGCTGGTTTATGACAATCAGTTTGGCCGCCTCCTCGAACAGACTGTCACGTTTCGAGAGATCAACCGCTCCCGGTATGCTCGCATCCTCCTCATCGTTGCCAATATATTCTGGCAGATAATATGGAGTTGAATATCCGCGCTGCTTTGCAATGCAGTCTACAACTTTCTCCACCTCTTCCGTTTCAATGAGAGCACACTGAACACGTGTAAGGTCCGCACCCGTTGATATGAGCATATCGCCGCGGCCCACAAGCTGGTTCGCTCCCACCTCATCCAAAATTGTCTTCGAGTCTATGCTTGACTTCACCATGAACGCTATACGTGCAGGGAAGTTAGCCTTTATGTTACCGGTAATCACGCTTGTGGTAGGACGCTGCGTTGCTATCACAAGGTGTATTCCTATTGCGCGCGCAAGCTGTGCCAGACGTGCCATAGGCTCCTCAACCTCGCGTCCAGCTGTCATAAGGAGATCCGCAAACTCATCAATCACCACCACTATGTATGGCATGAATCTGTGTCCCCTCTGTGGATTGAGATGCCTGCTGAGGAACTTCTCATTGTATTCCTTGACATTTCTCACACCGGCCATCTTGAGCAGGTCGTATCTGCTGTCCATCTCAATGCACAATGAATTAAGGGTGTTCACCACTTTCTTGGTATCCGTGATCACAGCTTCGTCTGCATCCGGCAACTGCGCAAGGAAATGCTTTTCTATTTTTGAATAGAGCGAGAACTCAACCTTCTTGGGATCCACAAGCACTATCTTCAACTCCGATGGATGCTTGCTGAAAAGCAAGGATGTAAGAATAGCGTTCAGTCCCACGGATTTACCCTGACCGGTTGCTCCGGCAACCAGAAGGTGAGGCATCTTTGCAAGGTCAAAGGTATAAACGTCTCCGGATATTGTCTTGCCTATTGCCACAGGCAGTGCATATTTATTCTCGCGGAATGCGCTGCACTCAAGGCAGGACACCATTGACACAACGCTTGGTTTCACGTTGGCAACTTCTATTCCCACGGTATCCTTTCCAGGAATGGTTACAACACGCACGCCCTTTGCACCCAACGATACCTGAATATCGGTCTCCAGTCTCTTGATTGAGGCAACTCTCACGCCGGGAGCCGGCACAATTTCATACAAAGTAACTGTAGGTCCTATTCTTGCCGATATCCTTGACACTCCTATCTTGAAGTTCTTCAAAGTCTTGACAATCTGCAACTTGTTTCTCTCGAGCTCCTCCTTGCTCACTGCATACTGCTTGTCCGCATAACTGTTGAGCAAATCTGTTCCAGGGGCCACATACCCGGGCAGATCCAGTCTTGGATCGAACAATGCACTCACCTGCTCCTCACTCAGTCCTCTGAGGAAATCATCCTCTTCACCCTTGTCATACTCCTGCTGCTGGTCATTTTCAGGACTCTGGCATTCGTCAGTTGCATTTGCCTCATCTGAACTTGATGAGCCGTTGCCGAGCGGGAAATCATCAACAGGTCCTATGTCTCCGGAAGTGTCAACACCGTTCATTATGGAATCATATGAGTCCTGTTCAAGTTCCGACTCGGGTTCAGGCTCGGATTCAGGCTCCGACTCCGAGTCAGACTCTGCGCCTGCCTCCTCACTGGCACCTCCCGATACCTCCTCCTGAACATCTCCGTTATTCTCAGTCCCTTTGTCTGAAGATGCTGCGAACGTTTCATCACTGATGGCGGGCGCATCCTTTGATTCCGGTTTACGCTTGAACAGATTCAGGAACTTGTCAACGCCCTTGTCTATGGCGTCAATCACCTTTCTGTTCACGCATACCAGCCAGAGGATTATTGCGAACAGCAGAATGAGCGCTGCTCCCGGTGCACCAACGGCCTTGATAAGGAACTGGTTGGCATAATGTCCGTAAGAGCCTCCCGCTCCCGTTCCGAACCAGTTGTCAACAGAAGTCATGGTAAGGATATAGGAGAAGGTGACTGACACTATTATGCATCCGAATATTGAAAGATAAATGAGTCCCCACAGATTCACGCTGCCTTTCTTGAAGCAGTACAGCGATACTCCTCCAAAGAAGAATGGAACGATGAATGATCCCACTCCGAACAGCTTGGATACAAGAAAGTTGGACCATAACAGGCCAATCAGGGAACCGCTGTTTTTCACATTGGCGTCATTTTCCATATCAAGCATAGTGCCTACTATGCTGTTGTCTGAAATGATGGACTGATCGCTGGCCCAGGTGAACAGATACGATACCAGTGATATGAATGTGTACACTGCCAGAATGAAGAACACTATTCCGAACAATGTCAATACATCCTTTCCTGTTTCCTTTTTCTTGACTGCCATTATCTTTTCTTTTTAGGATTCCTGCCTTTCTGATTCCTGTGATTGCCGCTTTTGCCAGTCTGCTGCTTCTGCGGTCCGTGCGAATCATTGTTAACAGCCGTTCCAATGTGAATGTCTTCCGGAACAACCAGTTTGCCGCCTGAGAGCTTGCGTATGTCCTCAAAGATGGTTTCCTCACTTACGCTGTCCTTGTTCCAGATCAGATATTGTTGCTGCATGTAGCAGGCAAGGGTTTTTATCATATAGTTCTTCACCTCGCCATCCTCACGCTGTGCAATCACATCTATCATGTTCTGGATGTTTCTTCCGTAGCATGCGGCCTTTACCGCCGACTTGTCAATCGGGATTGTCTCCGGCCGGGTACTTATGCTTTCCCGTGTAGGTATCGGGTACGGTGAATCAATATCTATCTTAAAGTCGGATATGATCTGCACGTGATCCCAGAGTTTGTGCCTGAAATCAACAATGTCACGCAATTGAGGATTCAGCGTCCCCATCACCTGCACCACGGCCTGTATCTGCTCGTTTCGTTTCTCCTTGTCCGGGATGCCGCTCACATACTTTATCATATCCTGCACATGCCTTCCGTACTCCGGCATTATGAGCTTCTCTCTTTGTGTATTGTAATCCATATCTATCTTTTAATTTTTCTTCAATTTACTATCTTTTCGTGACCACATGAATTTCCAGAGATTCATTGCAAGGTATATGAGCATTGCAAAGAAAACCACCACGCACCAGTTCAGGCCGGCGGCAGCCACAAAAATCACGAGCACCAGCACTGCCGTCAAGAATACGAAACGGGAGGCATTGGCCGCCCATCCCATACTCTTGAACTTGAACGAGAACATTGGTATCTCGCTCACGAGCAGATAACTCAGCACTATAACTATTGCAGGAACAATGAGCAGATGGTTCAGGAAAAAGTCGTTGAACCCTGCATATCGTTCCATAAGACAAATCATTGAACCAACAATCATTGCGCAACTTGGCGTGGCCAGACCTATAAAATTCTCACTCTGACGTTCATCAATGTTGAACTTAGCCAGACGCAAACCTGAGAACGCCGCAATCAGCAGCGGCACCAGAGCCCAGAAACTTATCACTCCAGCCCCGAAAATCGGTACGGAGCCATCGCCATGTAGGGAAAGGCCGTTGGCCTGGCGGAGAAGGAGCGAGAACTTGCAGGAGAGCATCACTGCCGGTGCAAGGCCGAAGCTCACCATATCGGCCAGGGAGTCAAGTTCCTTGCCAAGCGGAGAGTATGCGTGAAGCAGGCGCGCGCTGAAACCGTCGAAAAAGTCAAAGACTGCTGCAAGCAGTATCAGAACGAATGCCAGCTCGAACCTGCCTGAGAACGAAAGCGCAACGCTCACGCCGCCACTAAGGAGATTCATTGTGGTGATTGTGTTCGGTATTCCTTTTATGATTTTTTCGAATGCCATCTGTCTTCTGATAAAATATTCGTTAACTACTTCTTAATAAAAGCACCAATTAATTGAATATCAACGGACTCCATATTAAAACCATCAATATTCCTCCCGGCAAGGTAATCCTTCACAAGCTGGACCAGCGCGGAATCATCATAGTCTTTCAACGCACCGCTCTCACTGTCATAAAGATGCACGTGCTCGTAATTGTTCACGTCAAAAAGCATCCTTGTTCCCTGCGAGAGCCGCCTTGCCACCAGCCCGCACTTCACGAACGATTCCAGAACGTTATATACCGTGGCCACAGTGACTTCAGGAAAATCAGTCCTGATGCGCTCGAGAATCATGTCGGCGCTGGCGTGGCCGTACTCATTGAGCACTCCATACACAGCCACACGGCCTTTTGTGGCCTTGAGTTTATGCGTATGCAGCAGATCCACTATCTGCTCTGTGCCCAGCTGTTTCATATAGATTCAATCAGTCGTCAATCGTAAGTTTCTCGCCCTCGGACTTGGCAATCACGAGTGCGGCGCTCTGCTCTCCGTAAGTGTTGGTAGCTGTTCTTGGCATGTCACAGAGCTGCTCTACTGCAAGCACTATACCTATGCCCTCGAGTGGAAGACCGGCAACATTGAGCGCAATTGTGAGCATTACAAGTCCTGCCATTGGAATGCTGGCGGCACCGATTGCCGAGAACAGAACGGTAACCACTACTATCAGCTGCTGCACGAACGACATTTCAATTCCGTATGCCTGTGCAATGAATATTACCGCTGCACATTCGTACAACGCCGTTCCGTTCATATCGATTGTTGCACCCAGAGGGAGCACGAAGCTTGCAATCTTGTTTGAGATGCCGCATTTCTCCTGTGAATCCCTGAGGGAGATAGGAAGCGCAGCTCCTGAAGAACATGTTGAGAACGCCGTGAGGATTGCTGTTGACATCTTGCGCATGTGCTTGTATGGATTCTCGTGACCGAGGAAATATACTATGCAAGGCATCACAATGAAGAAATGTATGAGACATCCGCTCCATACCACAACAAGGAAGAGTCCGAGACTCTCGGCCATTCCAGCAAGTTTTGCCATGTCACCTGCCTGCTGTGCAACCATCTTTGATACAATTGCGAACACTCCTATAGGGGCGAGCTTGATCACTGACATGATTATCTTCATGATAACCTCGAACAGAGACTGGAAGAAAGTGAGCACCGTTGTCCTTGACTTCTCCTCCGCCTGTGTTACAAAGAATCCGAACATCAATGAGAAGAAGATGATGGAAAGCATGTTGCCCTTGCACATATCGTCAAATATGTTCTGTGGCACGATTGAAATGAGCTGGTCTCCCAATGACACCCTTTCTGCGTGCATAAGTTCCTCAGCACCCTTTGCCGCATCAACTATGTTTGCGCCTTCACCAGGAGCAATCAGGTTCACAAGGCCAAGGCCTATGAATGTTGCAATGAGTGTTGTACCAATGAAGAACGCCAGGGTCTTGCCGGCGATTCTGCCAAGGTCAGCTGATTTCCCAACGCTGGCAACGCCAACCACCATTGATGTGATGATGATTGGAATCACAACCATCTTGAGCAGACGGAGGAAAATGTCACCGGCCCAGCTTATGTATTTCACCCACGATGAGCAGAATATTCCGAAAATTATACCAAGAGCCATAGCAATGAGTATCTGCCATGGGAGAGCAAGCTTTATTTTTTTCATAAAGGTTTCTGTTCTATTGATTTATAATTACAGTTATTTCTTGTAGTAAAGTTCACGGATGCAACCGTCTGCAAGTGCCTCCAGGCATGAGATTCCCATCTGAGGGTCAAGGCCTGTGTTTGCGTATGCAATAGGAATCTCGGTGCATGCACCAACGATAGGAAGTTTCTCTATTGCCCAGAGCTGCTCGATAATTCCTCTGAACTTCTCACCGGCTTCCTTGCACTTTCCTGCTTTCACCATGTCTGTAACGTCATGGATCTCAACCTGAAGCTCAGGCGAAGCTATTCTGAAATCGTATGCGTTGTCCTGTGCATGCTTCTGATACAGACCTGTTCTCATTGTTCCGAGTGTGGCAGTGAGCCATGCTCCCTGAGGACTTCTCTCCTTTGCGGTGCGTATTGTTTCGTCAATGATGTGCACGATAGGTTTTGAGATCTCCCCTCTGAAACCGTCTATGAAGTAATGGGCGGTGTTGCAGGTTGCGCAGAGGATGTCGGCGCCCCAGTCAATCAGCTGGTTGAGTCCTGCCTTGATATGCTCTGTTGGGTCCGGTCCCTTGCCGAGCAGGAAGGTTGTACGGTCAGGTGTTATTGTATTGGAATACACTATCATACGTGGATGTTCCTGATCAAAGTCGGCAGGAGTTCTCTCCGCCAGCACTCTTAAGAAATCCGCTGTAGCTGCAGGTCCCATACCTCCAAGCACGCCCAAAGTCTGTTCTGGTCTTTTCATGTTTTTATCTTTTTAATATTTTATTTTTCCACTGCGATGGATTACTACTACCCATAAGTTTGCAAATTTACTAAATTGATATTGCATTCCCAAGATAAACCTTTCTTTATTATTTTTGCGGCGAATTTATCTGGAAGCTATATGGGCAAATTCAAGTTGGGTGGTGTGGCGCTGGCCATGATTTCATCGGCGTCGTTCGGTTTCATTCCTCTGTTCTCCAAGCCGTTGCTGGCTTCGGGAGTCAGGCTGGAATCCGTTTGTCTGTACCGTTTCATACTTGGGACATTCTTTTTGGGATGCTTCCTTTTCGTAAGGAGTTTGCTTGACGCAAACAAAAAAGCCACCAGCCAAATAATAATTGAATCCAGCGAAAAGGCCTTCAAACCTAAAGAAACATTTGGGCACAAATGCACTGAACCATCGCTGTGGAAAGTGGCTGATGAGTGCTTTGCAATCTCTTGGAAAGAGCTGTGGCATGTTCTCATTGTTTCAATCTTCTACGGGGGTACGGCAATTTTCCTGACAGCATCGTACAATTACCTTGAGAGCGGTCTCGGTACAACAATCCACTTCCTTTATCCGGTATTCATTGCTTTGATAATGGCAATCGGGTTCAAGGAGAAACTGAGCTGGAGAATGACCATCGCCATTGGTATGGCAATACTTGGTGTTGCCTGCCTGAGCGGGGCTGCTGGCAGAGGATACAGCCTGAACACCACAGGGTTCATCCTGGTGATGATTGCCACAATATGCTATCCTATTTATATTGTGAGCGTTAACCTGTCTTCCACACTCATGGCCATCAAGGGTGGAAAGCTTTCGTTCTATGTGCTTCTGTGTGCAAGCCTGTGGTTCCTGATAAACGTGATTGCGCATGGGAACGGCTTTTCGGCCATACGTGGATGGGATCAGTGGTTCAATATAATAATGCTGGCACTGGTGCCAACGCTCATTGCAAATTTCACCCTGATTTACGCAATCAAATCAGTTGGCTCAACAGTGACATCGATTCTCGGATGTATGGAGCCGCTCACCGCCGTACTGGTTGGAATATTCTACTTCCGTGAACAGATATCGGCCTTCCAGTACCTTGGCATTGCCATAATCCTTGTTGCCGTAATGGTGGTCCTCCACGCTTCCTCAAAGAAATGATGTTTCAAAAAAGCCGGTCCGTATATGTACAGACCGGCTTTTATGAAGTGCCCGGAACAAGACTCGAACTTGCACGCCTTTCGACACACGCACCTGAAACGTGCGCGTCTACCATTCCGCCACCCGGGCATTTGCGTTTTTCAGGTTCGCAAAGGTATGAATTTTTTTTAGTTTGGCAAGTCAAAATGAATATTTTTCTCATCGGATTGCTTTTTACAGCATTGTTTTGTAAATTTGTAGGTTAAGAGTTTTAGGAAAAACATACATAACCATATCAATATGAAGAACGTAGTTGTTACTGGAATGGGGTGCGTAACCCCTATTGGAAACAATGTTGAGGAATTTTACAACGCTTTGATGAACGGCGTTTCCGGAGCAGCTCCTATCACATATTTTGATGCATCACACCACAAGACCCAATTTGCCTGCGAGGTCAAGAACTTTGATCCTCTTCTGTATATGGACAAGAAAGAGTCAAGGAAAATGCCGCGTGTAACCACTTTCGTGGCCGCCGCCGCACATCAGGCTGTAGCTCAGGCCGGCATTCTTGGTGAAGACGGCAAGCTTTCATCAAGCATAGATGCAAGCAGAGCGGGAGCAATCATAGGTTCAGGCATCGGGGGTCTGGAGAGCATGGAAGCGGAGATGACCGAAAACTTTGAAATGGATGATCCCGAGCCTCGATTCAGTCCTTTCTACGTTACCAAAATGATTGCCAACATGAGCGCTGCCCAACTCACCATAAAGTATGGTCTCAAGGGCGCAAGTTTTGCAACCGTATCCGCTTGTGCTTCAGGCAATCACGCCTTTGTAACCGCACTTAATTTCATCCGTTGCGGAATGGCGGACATCATCCTGGCCGGTGGCGGTGAGCAGGCCATCACACCCAGTTCCATAGGCGGATTCAACACAATGAAGGCGCTTTCAACAGATAATGAGCGTTATGCAAGCGCCTCACGTCCCTACGATAAGAACAGGACAGGTTTTGTAATGGGCGCAGGAGCCGGCGTGCTGGTTCTTGAGGAGGAGGAACACGCAATAAAGAGAGGCGCCAGGATTTATGCGCGCCTTTGCGGCGGCGGCATGTCTTCAGACGCATATCATATTTCAGCCACACTTCCAAGCGGCGAGGGGGCGGAGCTTTCAATGGCCGGTGCAATAAAGGATGCAGGTCTTGAGCCAAAGGACATCAATTACATAAACACTCACGGCACATCAACAGTTGTTGGCGATATGCCTGAGCTGCTGGCCATAGAGAGAATATTCGGCGAGAATTACAAGGATGTTTACATCAGCTCCACCAAGTCAATGACAGGCCATCTACTCGGAGCCGCCAGTGCCATTGAGGCGGTGGCTTCAATCCTTGCAATAAACCGCGGAATGATTCCTCCAACCATCAATGTGGAGGAACTGGATGAGGCAGTGCCTGCAAACTCCAACATTGTTGTGAACAAGCCTGTTGAGGCGGAGGTAAATTATGCCATGAGCAACAGCTTTGGCTTTGGAGGCCACAACGCCACCGTAGTTTTCGGCAAGTATTTTCCACAGCGATAGTTGTTGACTCAAGCTCCGCATTCTACAGAAAAAATCCCTGTTTTGACAAGGCGCCTTTGGTGCCCGCAGGAACGCAGTGGAAGCGCAATGCCCCTGGGAGCAGCCGCCTGAGGCAGCGGGGTTTAAGGTTCAAGTTCAGTCAAAGACAGAGGAATTCAGGGAGAGGGTGAGTAGATTGGGACTGTGCGTTGGTTAAACGTTTCGCTGGTCTGCGCAGAGTTTCTTCAATATTGATAAATCAGATATCCAGCGAAACTTTGGTATTGGATTATGAAGTTCGAGATTAGAGTCAACGGGAAATATTCGGAAGATCTGGATTTTGTAAGGGACATCCCAAAGATGTTCAAAAAGGGTGAAGGCAAGCTGATTCTCAACAGCAGGAATATTGTCCGCTCATTTCCCGAACTGGGTTTTGTAGCAAAGGAATTCCACAAGATAAATTTCATAAACAAGTTCGTTTATTCATACTGGCGCAAAAGCAAGGCGCAGCGTTCCTACGAGTACGCCCAACGCTTGATAGAAAACGGATTCGGTTCCCCCGAGCCCGTGGCGTACATAAATGTGAAGAGCGGCCCAATGGGCCTGAACTGCTTTCCCATGCTGCTTCGCACCTCGTTTTACATCTGCAGGGAATGCACTTGGGATTCACTTTTCAACGTGCTGAATTCAAATCCATCAGAACATACTGAAGTCATTGTCAAGGCATACGTGGCCGATGTGCTGAGGATGCACGATTGCGGCATTGCTCCCATAGACACGAACCCGGGCAATGTATTCTACAAAATTGATGGCAATGAAGTTCATTTCCAGTACATTGACCTCAACCGCATGCATCTGTTCAATGGCGGTGCATCCATGAGTGCCCGCAGCAAAAGTCTGTCCAGGATCACAAACAATGATTCCATGTTCGAGCACGTTGCCGCAATGTATTTCAATCTGCATTTCGCCGGTGACTCCGGCAAGGTTGAGGATGCAATGAATCTCTGCCGCAGCCATCGCGAAAAGTTTTTTGCCAAACAACGCATGAAGGACTCCCTCAAAAAACTATAAGCTTTTGAGCGCATTTTGAGGAAAAATGCGGCAAAACAGGCGCCGGGAGACAAAAATGAGCGCATTTTTGAGGAAAACGTGACAAAACAGGCACCGGAAGACGAAAATGAGCGCATTTTTGAAGAAAACGTGACCAAACGAGGCTCGAAAAAGCAAAACGGGCATGAGATTTTGGGTAATAACATAACTGAACTGGCAATGCATTTATAAATGCACAGACATAAGAAAGCAAAGTGAACTCAAACCCTCGTGACATAAGGGGTTTGAGATCGGTTGGCAGAAAAGTATAGCTGATTATCAATCAGTTACAAAATACAGTGATCGCAAACCCTCGTGACATAAGGGGTTTGAGATCGGTTGTACCAAACAGTGAAGCTGACCGGTCACACTTTGAGGAAAAATGCGGCAAAACAGGCACCGGGAAACGAAAACGGGCGCACTTTGAGGAAAAATACGGCAGAATGAGTGGCAAAAAGGGGGAATGGCCACAAAATTGGCGGAAAAGTGGCCAAACGCATGCAAAAAGTGGCAAACAGCCACAAAATGAGCCAAATTGTGGCCGAATAAAGCGGGAAGCAACGCAAACGGCCGCATCAGCGGCCTAGCGGAGGGCGCGAACTTGCTGGAATGCGAAAACTTGCGGATAAACAGCGGAGAGTTGCCAGGAGCAGCAAGTTCGGTATAGCCCGGGAGCGGTGAAGCAGGGTTTGGGGCAGAGCCCCAATAAGAAAAAAGCCGCATCAGCGGCCTAGCGGAGGGCGCGAACTTGCTGGAATGCGAAAACTTGCGGATAAACAGCGGAGAGTTGCCAGGAGCAGCAAGTTCGGTATAGCCCGGGAGCGGGAATAAACACAACTGACGCAGCCAAGCGGACAAAGTGAAAGAAAATTTTCTCTTTGCAGCTGCGTATCCCTGCCACCAAACGGATTAATTGGAACATAACGGTTCCGGAACATAATTAATTGGAAAAAGATGTATAAAGATATGTGTTACAAGACTTTGAACCTGAAGAAATGCATGATTGCAGCGCTGGCAATGATATTGTGCGCAGCCTGCGGACAGAAGAAAGAGATAAATCCACCAACTGAATTCGCGCAATACATCAAGGCATATACAGGAGGAACAATAACATCCACCTCAAGCATAAGGATAACCCTTAACGACGAAGCCCTCGGATCCCTCAACAACAACAATAAAGCCCCGGACAAGCTCTTTGACTTCTCGCCAAGTCTCAACGGCCAGGTGCGATGGCTGTCGGCAAACGAAATTGAATTCGTCCCTGAAGAAGGCGCACTCAAGCCGGGCAGGATATATAACGCAGAATTCAGACTGGGAAAGATTGTCAACGTGGATGAAAGCAGCCTTGAAACCTTTGAATTCTCATTCCGGGTGCTTCCAAAGGCGCTTTCCATTGAAGTTGAAGGCGTTGAGATTTCAGCGGAGGATTCCCTGCACGCCAGCGTGAGCGGCATTCTGCGCAGCAACACATCAATCAGCGCCGAGCAGGCAAAATCATACATCAAGTTCAAATACCCCAAGGTCCGCATTTCAGGAAGCAATGCTGATGTGAACTCACATAACACCAACGCCGGTGGTAGCACAAAAACAAGCACCAGCATTTCTGGAAACAATGAACCCGAACTCAGGATTGAGAGCGGCGAAAACGGAAGACAGTTCAGATTCACTATCGCCAGGTTGGGAAGGAATGATAAGGAGAATACCTTGGTTATCAGTGCTAATGGTTCCAAGGATGGCTTTGAAGGGGTTCAGGAAAGTGAGGTGAAGCTTCCGGCCCTGGGCAGGTTCCATGTTATTTCTTCTGAAATGCGCTCGAACGGTGACGGTTATTTCGCTGAGCTGAGATTCTCCGAGCCACTGGCGGAATCTGCGTCGGAGGCAGGCTTGATAAATGTTGATGGCGTTGCATCCTTCAATCTGGAAATCAAGGGCAATGTTGTAAGGGCGCATCTGAACAATGTAAATGCATATGACGGAGCCACAGTAACCGTTTCGCCTTACGTAAAAAGCGTTGGTGGAACAAGTCTGGGAAGGACTTATTCTCAAAAGTTCCATCTGGAAGACATTGCTCCGGCCGTGAACTTTTCCTTCAACGGCCATATCCTGCCGGACAACTCCCTGCTTGTCCTGCCTTTCAGGACCCGCGGTCTGTGTGCGGTGGATGTAAGCGTGATAAAGATTTTCGAGAGCAATGTGCTTTCCTTCATACAGAGCAACGGTCTGGAAGGCAGCGACGAAATAAGGCGTTACGGCAGACTGATATATAAAAACACAATCCAGATATGTGCTCACGATGCCATAGATGCCAGCAATTGGGTTGAAAACACTCTGGACCTCAGCTCCATGTTCAAGCAGGAGCCGGGAGCCATCTATCGCATAAGACTCTCTTTCAAGAAAGATTATACAATCTACGGAGCCATCGCCCGGGTTGGGAATGCAGGCATGATGAATATGGGAAAGGTGGAAGGAGAGGATGTGTGGGATGAACCATCGCCGTACATTTATGAGAATGATTATGACTGGAGTGAGTACAACTGGAAGGAAAGGGAGGACCCTTCAAAGGCTACTTTCTATATGGATTCAGGCAGATATCCTGTATGCAATCTTATTTCCTCGAATGTGGGTATTGTGGCCAAGAAAGCTCACGGAAACAGGTTGTGGGTGAGTGTTGCTGACATCATTGAGGCCAGGCCTGTGTCCGGTGCCCGGCTTGTTGCATACAATTACCAGTTGCAGGAAATCGGCAGGGCCAGAACAGATTCCAACGGTTTCGCCGAGCTTGACTGCAAAGGCAGGCCATTCATTGTAAAGGCATATCAGGGAAGCAGTGAATCTTCCGGCGGACAGTCCGCTGGATATTTGAAAGTAACTGATATTGAGGAGATTTCACTGAGCAGGTTCGACACCGGCGGTGTGGTGCGCTCTCTTGGTCTGAAAGGATTCATTTATGGGGAGAGAGGTGTATGGAGGCCTGGAGACACTCTTCATCTTTCACTTATGATAGAGGGGGAGAACGAGGCGTTGCCAGAGAATCACCCTGTGACTGCGGAGCTTTACAATGCCCGGGGGCAGTTCCACTCGAAGATGGTTTGCGGCAAGGGTGTGCGCGGTCTTTACACTTTCAATATTCCTACAATGGCCGATGATCCTACAGGTATCTGGAACGTATATTTCAAATATGGCGGTTCAACTTTCCACAAGGCGCTTCATATAGAGACCGTTAAGCCTAACCGATTGAAAGTCAATCTTTCTCTCGGTTCCGATGTTCTTGTGGCCGGGGAGCCTGTTCGTTATGATCTGTCTTCCAGCTGGCTTACCGGGCCGGCTGCATCAAACCTCAAGTTCAGTTCGTCAATGACATTTTCAAAATTGAGCAAACCGTTCAAGGGATACGAAGACTACGTATTCAGCAATCCTTTGAAAAGTTTCAGGACACTATCAAAGGAACTTGTGTCAGGGAAACTGAACGAAAGTGGAAAATTTGCGGGTACGGTTCCTGTTCCTATGGCTCAGGAAGCTCCCGGCATGCTCAATGCAGGCATTGTAACACAGGTAATTGAGAACGGTGGTGACGCCAGCATGAATACCATCAATGTGCGTTATGCGCCTTTCAAATCTTTCACTGGAATAAAGCTTGCCTCTGATTCCAACAAGGGCTACAGCGGAGTTCCTCAATACGAAACGGACACAGACCTCCGTTTCCCTGTGATTGTGCTTTCTACTGATGGAAAACCAGTTGCAGGCCACAATCTGGAGTATGCAATTTACAAGCTCAAATGGAGCTGGTGGTGGGAGAATCACGAAGAATCGCTTGATTCCTACGTTCACGGCAGTGATGCTCAGAAAGTGGCTGCCGGCGAACTGGTTTCCGCCGCTCAGGCCCGTGCCGTTCCATTCAAGGTGGAATATCCTGAGTACGGACGTTATCTTGTATATGTAAGGGACAAGGTCAGCGGTCACGCAAGCGGTGGCATCGTTTACATTGACTGGCCAAGCTGGCGCGGACGTTCATCAAAGTCCGACCCAAGCGCCCTTCAGATGCTCACGTTCACAACCGACAAGAAAAGCTATGAGCCTGGTGAAGAAGCAGTTGTATTCATTCCTTCGGCAGCGGGCGGACGCGCTTTGGTTTCGCTTGAGAACGGAAGTACTGTGATTTCACGCCAATGGATTGCCACCAAGGAGGAAGGCACGAAGTTCAAGATAAAGATTACCAAGGACATGGCTCCCAACTTCTACGTGCATATAACTTTGCTCCAGCCACATAAGAGAAGGAACAATGACTTGCCAATAAGGATGTACGGCGTTCAGCCTGTGCTTGTCCAGGACAAGGATTCCCGTCTGGAACCCGAACTTTCCGCACCTGAGGTATTGCGCCCTCAGCAGGAGTTCACCATTACGGTTAAGGAAAAACACGGAAGACCAATGGCTTACACCATTGCCATTGTTGATGACGGACTGCTTGACCTCACCAATTTCAAGACACCGGATCCGTGGAACAGAATGAATGAGCGTGAGGCCCTCGGCGTTCACACCTGGGACCTTTACGATGATGTGATAGGCGCTTACAGCGGCAAGTTCTCCCCTATTGCCGGCATTGGCGGCGATGAGGACAGGATTGTTGGCGGCCGCAAGGAGAACCGTTTCAACCCGGTGGTGAAGTTCCTTGGTCCGTTCAATCTTGCCAAAGGCAGTGCCACACACAAGATTACACTGCCTATGTACGTTGGTTCCGTGCGCTTTATGGTAGTTGCCTGTGACACAAAGAAATACGGCAGCTGCGAGAAGACCGTTCCGGTCCGCGCTCCTCTTATGGTGCTCTCCTCACTCCCTGCCTCAGTTGCCTGCGGTGAGACCCTTTCTCTCCCTGTGAACGTGTTTGCCATGGAGAAGGACGTGCGCAATGTGAAGGTCAGTGTGAAGGCGGAAGGAGCCCTCAGCATACTTGGGAACTCCTCACAATCACTTTCTTTCACTGGCGATGGTGATAGAATATCCACTTTCCGCCTTGCCGCATCCGCAAAGGAAGGCAGCGCCAAGATAACAATCACAGCTGCTTGCAGTCAGCACAAGGCACAGGAAGTGCTCAACATTGAAGTGATGAACAACCAGCCTGACATAAGCACCCGTGAAGGAATCCTGCTCAAGGCAGGCGAAAGCCACAGCCTTGGCAGTTCAGGTTCCTTGAGCTTTGACCCGGACACATACAGCGCAACACTGCAGGCAAGTTCATTCCCTGCCGTTGACTTCCATACAATGTTTGACAACATGTATCACTACCGCTACATTTGCAGCGAGCAGATACTTTCAAAGGGAATCACAGCGTTGTATCTCAAGGACTTGCTTGCAATGGCTGATGATGGTTCTGCAAAGAAGGGCAGCGGCAATGCAGGTAGGCAGAAAAATGGGGCTGGAAATGCCAGTGCTGGAAAATCACAGAACGGCAAAGCGCTTGATGGCAAGCGCAGTTTCAATGCGAAACGCATTGAATTGGCAGATGCAATGGTTAACGAAACTTTGAGGGAGCTCTATGGCAGACAGACCTCTTCAGGCGGTTTTGTATATTGGCCGGGACAAGGCAGTGCCAACGAGTGGGTTACAGCAATGGCAGGACACTTTATGGCAAAAGCCATTAGCAGCGGATACAATGTGAACAAAAACGTATTCGAATCCTGGGAAAAATACGAGCTGCAGCAGGCCAATGCCTATATGCGTATGGAGCGCAAGCTTGACGACCTGATGCAGGCCTACAGACTGTATTCTCTGGCACTTGCCGGAAAGCCTGCCGATGGTGCCATGAACAGGCTCAAAGCCGCTGACAACATTTCCGTTCAGGCAGCGTGGAGGCTTGCAGCCGCATATGCTCTTGCCGGCAAGAAGAGCATTGCCACCGAACTTATTGAACGCCTCAACACGAATGCAGAAAGCAATTCGGAGGTCTGGTACTGGTTCGGTTCACAGGCACGTGATGAGGCAATGATGCTTGAGAGCGCATTGCTTGCAGACGACCTGATGCGCGCAATGCCTCTGGCCGCAAAACTTGAAAATGAGTTCACTGGCTGGAGCCACAGCACACAGTTCTGTGCCTACGCAAGCGTGGCCCTGAATCTTCTGGCGCAGAAAATTCAGAAAGCACCTATTGATCTGGCTGTTAATCATGTTGAAGGAAATGAGGCAAGTAATAATGGTATGAATGGCACTGACAGAACATCTGGCATCAGAAAAAATGCGAGAGGCAATAACAGTGAACATATTAAAACCACGGCAAATCTTGCCAAACTTGATGTTACGCACTTTGGTCCCGGTGCAATAGAGGTAAGGAACAACGGCAAGGCCGATGTGTACATAAGTTTGACACGAAGCGGCAAACCTGCAATAACCAACAATACTGCCGCAAATGGTGCAGGTCAAAAATCTGGCAACTACATTGCAGCATACCGGGTGCCGGAAACTTCCAGCAATCTCAAACTCAGCGTTTCATATCTTGATATGAACGGCAGGAATATCAATCCGGCCAGGCTCAGGCAGGGCGAGGAGTTCAGCGTTGAGATTAATGTACAGAGTGTCAACAACATTAGCGCTGTAAACAATCTGGCACTTGATATGGCCGTTCCTTCAGGCTGGGAGATTTTCAACGAAAGACTGTTCACGCCGGGCGCCGATACGGAGAACTGCACATACAAGGATATCCGCGACAACAGAATTGTATGGTATTTCAATCTGCCTGTAAACGGTATGCGCAGCTTCCGCACCAAGTTGAGGGCGGCATTTGCAGGCGAATTCGTATTGCCGGCAATCCAGTGCCAGGCAATGTACGACCCGCAGATCCACGCCAACACAGCCTCCGGCCACGTAATCGTTGAACCGTAATGAAAGTTTGCTACGATGGGCCCAATGGAACGTAGCAAACGTAGCAAATGATTGGAAAGATTGGGAAATTGCTACGTTCAGCACCCCCGAACGTAGCAAACTGTAGGGAGAAGCAAGGTTTTGCTACATTTGACACCCCAAAACGTAGCAAACCGGCAAAGGATGCAGCAAACGGGTGCATTTTGAGGGAGAATGTGACCAAACATACTATGAAAAGAAAACAAAGTGAACTCAAACCTTCGTAACATAAGGGGTTTGAGTTCAGGTAGAAGAAAAACATATTTGATTATCAATCAGTTACAAAATATAGTAATCTCAAACCCTCACAGTTTGAGGGGTTTGAGGTCACTTGTAACTAAAGACACGGCCAACCGACCATATTTTCGGCAAAAATGTGGCCAAACGAGGCCGCATCAGCGGCCTAGCGGAGGGCGCGAACTTGCTGGAATGCGAAAACTTGCGGAAAACAAGCGGAGAGTTGCGAAGAGCAGCAAGTTCGGTATAGCCCGGGAGCGGTGCAGGGGGTTTGGGGCGCAGCCCCAATAATAGAAAGGCCGCATCAGCGGCCTAGCGGAGGGCGCGAACTTGCTGGAATGCGAAAACTTGCGAAAAACAAGCGGAGAGTTGCGAAGAGCAGCAAGTTCGGTATAGCCCGGGAGCGGGAATGAACAAAATGTGGCCGAATGAAGCGGCAGGACACTGGAATATGAAAAAGCTTTGCCCAGGAAAGGCAAAGTTTTTCAGATGAAGTGCCTGACGCAATCAAGCGAATTTTTTGGGACAGAATCAATGATTTGGAGGAAAGGACATATCAACAAGGCGGCAATAATCTGCGTGATGGCGGCAGCCGGACTGTTCGCATTGCTGTTTCCTAAAGGGTTGTTCAAGGACAAACCCTGTGCAACGGTAGTATTGGCGGAAGGCGGCGAACTTCTTGGTGCACACATAGCGGATGACGGCCAATGGCGTTTCCCACCATGCGACACAGTCCCCGAAAAATATGCCAGAGCGCTCATCCTCTTTGAGGACCAATACTTCTACTACCACCAGGGCGTAAACCCTGTGGCAATAGCCAAAGCACTGATACGGAACATCAAGGCCGGCCACATTGTAAACGGCGGAAGCACAATTGCCATGCAGGTCATGCGAATGGCAAAAAGCCAGGGCAAAAGCAGAAACATATGGCAGAAAATAAAGGAGTCATACGGAGCCCTGTGCATAGGAACATTTTACTCAAAACGCAAACTTCTGGCGCTTTATGCCTCGAACGCACCATTCGGCGGCAATGTCGTTGGCATTGATGCAGCCGCCTGGCGGTACTTCGGCCACGATGCCGGCAACCTTTCCTGGGCGGAATCGGCACTGCTGGCCGTGCTGCCCAACTCGCCATCGTCAATACACATTGCAAGGAACAGAAAAGACCTGACAGCAAAGAGGAACCGGCTGCTCGCCCGCCTGCACAAGAAAGGATACATCAGTGACTCGGACTATTCCCTGGCAATTGACGAACCTCTTCCGGGTGAGCCTCACGCACTGCCACAGCTTGCTCCGCATCTGGTTGACTGGTATTATATAAACCATCGCAGTAGAAAAATAAAAACTGATATTTCATTCAAGCTGCAAAGTGAAGTTGCTGCGCTTACAGATGCTTGGAACAGGCAGTTGCAGCAGGAAGGGATAAATGATCTGGCGGCTGTGGTGATTGACGTGAAAAGCGGAAAGGAGCTGGCCTACATTGGCAATGCCAATCCTGGACAGTCAAGGGAAGGTGCCAGGGTGGATATCCTGCGCTCGCCGCGAAGCACCGGCAGCATACTCAAACCGTTCCTGTATTGCGCAATGCTGCAGAATGGACAGATTCTTCCAAGGACTCTCCTACCCGATATTCCAATGAATATCAACGGATTCTCGCCACAGAACTTTGACCGTACCTTCTGTGGAGCCATCCCGGCATCTGAAGCCCTTGCCCGCTCGCTGAACGTACCGTTCGTGCACCTGCTGCAAATGTACGGAGTTGCACCGTTTGCATCGCTGCTCAAAGACTTGGGAATGAGCACTGTAACACGCTCGGCAACAGACTACGGCCTCTCGCTCATACTCGGCGGAGCCGAAGGCAGACTATTGGAACTCACCAGAATGTACGCCTCCCTCCCCGCTCTATTCTTACACTGTCAATGGGTCCCCGATTCTTTCCCGCTCAAGGACAGAGTGGCTCTCTGGTGGACCTTTGATGCTCTGAAGGAGGTTGGACGCACCGACGAGATTGATTGGAAAACCTTGCCAAGCGTATCAAGGATTGCCTGGAAGACCGGTACAAGCTGGGGATTCAGGGACGCCTGGGCGGTTGGCATCACCACCGATTATGCGCTTGGCGTATGGGCCGGGAATGCAAACGGCAGCGGAGTCCCGGGGCTTGTTGGCGCACGCATAGCGGCACCTATCCTGTTCGACATCTTCAATCTTCTGCCAAGATCAGCCTGGTTCGAGCAACCGGTAGAGGATGAGGGTATAATTGCCGAGGTCTGCCACCAGTCCGGCCAGCTCAAAGGACAATATTGCAACGATTGTGACACCCTTCTCCTGCCCCGCCGCTCGATTCAAAGCACCGCTTGCCAGTATCACTGCCCTATAATCGTCAATACTTCTGCAAACAGATCAACTGACTTCGAAGAAGAATCACCCGTTAATGACCCGGGCTCGCTTTCCGAAAGTTCAGAACACAGTGGAAGTTGCAGCGCAGCACAAAAAGAGTACTACTTCAAACTGCCACCAGCCATGGAATGGTACTATAAAGCATCACATCCTGAATACACACCGGTGCCGGCAGACGCAATGGGGAATTATATAAGCGGCAAGGCTATGGAATTCATTTATCCGCAGGCAGGCAGCGTTATATCTATTCCGCGCCAGCTCAACGGTGAGTCTGGAGGCATAATCTTCAACCTTGCCCACAGCGATACGGACATGTGCATTTTCTGGCATCTTGACAACAACTACGTTGGACAGACCCGCTGGATTCACCAGCTCCAACTCACGCCTGAACCCGGCCGCCACACAATCACCGCCGTTGACACCCTCGGCAACTCCACAAGCGTGTCATTCACTGTAAGATAACATCAAACATACATACAATTCAAATGATATCGGAAAAGTTTGGTAATCTGCGGAATACTTTTATTTCTTTATTGTCGTATCCGATAATAGACAACAATGATGTTCTCTACAACGATGTTGAAAATATGTTCCCAAGCTATTTGCGTTGCAAGAAAAAATAATGTACCTTTAATGAGAAAATCAGTTCGAATCATGTCATTAAACAAACAGGCGTTTTCCAGGTACAAGATTCTTGACAGTTGCCTGAGCAATCCATATCGGAAATATACATTATCCGACCTCCAAGAACGCGTATGGGATGATACAAAAGATATTTATCCTTCAAGAAGAACTATTCAATATGACCTTCAGTTTCTTGATGGATATAACGAAATTGAAGTGTATGAGAGGAAATTCTATAGGTACAGAGACCCTGATGCCTCTTTGTTCAATAGCACCCTGTTGCCGGATGAGATAACAACTCTTCACGACGCAATGCTGACAATAAAGCAGTTTTCTCTGTTTAAAGATTTGAACGGCATACAGGAAGTTGTAGGGAAGCTGGAGGATAGGGTTAACTCAATCAGCGCACCTTCTCAAAAGGTCATTTTCCTTGAAGGAAACGAACAGCTACTGGGGACAGAGCATATTACCACCTTGTATGATGCCATACGAAAGAAAACGGTCATGGATATCAAATACCACCGCTTCAGATCCAAAAACGTATCGGAATTCCACTTATCTCCATATGTTCTTGAGGAACATCGCAACAGGTGGTTCGTTCTTGGCAGGACGGATTCCGAGAATTATATTAAAGTTCTCGCACTGGACAGAATTCAAGCATTGAATGAAAATACGGATGCTGTCTTTATTGAAGATCCTTCGTTCGATCCTGAGAAATATTTCAAGGATATTATCGGTACGACACGCTTCCCCGGGGACAAACATCAGGTTACACATTTTGTATTTATTGCCGACCAATATACTGCACCGTACATAGAGACCAAGCCGCTCCATGCAAGTCAGCAAGTCCGGAAAAGACATGAAGACGGGTCAGTCACTTTCAGTATTGATGTTTTTCCGAATTTTGAACTGGATAAGGCTTTTTTCGATTACCTTCAGGGAATTCGCGTCATTTCCCCGGATTGGTATGTAGAAAAACTACGAAAAATTATAACACGGGCGGCAGCACAGTATCAATGTTCTTCAAAATGACAGAAAACTATGGAAGAGAAAAGACAGAATATCGTGATAGGACTCGGAGAAGTCCTCATTGATGAAAAAGGTGAAAGCAGGACTATGGGCGGTGCACCGGCAAATTCAAGGAGATACTGAAATAACCGGACAATATCAAACAACAGTAAAGCAAACGAAATGAAGAAGACTAATAACATTTCATATCGCATACGTGTACCGCTGAACGAGCGGTGTCTCAAGACCTGGCTCCGGGAAGGAGAGACGGATTCGTCTTTTGCCCTTAGAATTGAGGCGTATCGTGGCATGCTTGCACTCTTCGGGAACAATCCCCATAAAAAAGTCTCTCATCGTCTGGAAGAGGAATTGTCCTATGTGATAAGGCACGGCTTGTCTGATCACGTGCTTCTGATGAAAACAATTTCAGATGTCGCAAGGGATGGCGGGATAGCAAGGGGGTCCGGGTATCCCGCATACTGCTGCCTGATGCTGCATTATTGCCTTGGAATATCGGAAATCAATCCTCTTGATTTCGGACTCGAAAAGGAGTGTGTCTATCGGGAAGAAATGACAACTCATTATCTCGGAGGATTAAGTCTGGAGCCGGGAGGGTGTGAAAGGCTTCTCGCGTGTTTGGAAGACCGATTCGGCAAAGGGCTGTTTTCCAGAATCCCTGATGAAGACAAATCACTGCCAATTGGGACGAGTCTTTTCTACGTCAGGGAAAGTGAGCTCGTGAATCATAGTATGGATGGCACAGATTACAGCGCTGCATCAAGAGACAGGCAATTCACAGGACAGTTCAAGGGAAAGTGCTGCTGGGAGAGTTATATCAGGAGGCTCAGGAAAGACGGGCATCTGAGCGACCGGGAGATTTCGAAGTTCTACTACGCCGTTTCCAAAATTTGGATTAAAAAATTCCCGGAAATAAAGACAATGCTATTTGAGAAAGGCTGCGAAGGGGGCACTTCAGAAGAAAAGCTTTCGCGCCTTTGGGACAGCATTATGAAACACAAGGCAGCCCTGCCCTGGAAAGCCTGGTTCATTCCCGAATATCTTGAACAATGGATGACAAAATGATAAAACAAGAATAAATTTTTGAATTGCGAAAAGATTATTCGCTGTGTTTCACCCTATGACTGATTTTTGGGCAGTTTTGGTAGCGAAGGTCGCTTGTCCACATCCCTACCCCTTTCCGACAGTGTTGTCGTCAGCACATAATTTAGAAATAGAGCGGCTTTCTCCTGATATGTTTCTTT
>NZ_JBAELF010000010.1:0-39500 GCF_056211015.1 Candidatus Egerieousia sp. | reverse complement strand
GGCTCAGGTGCAAAACCCTGTGTTCTGATGTAAAATAGCGCTGGTATTACATCCGCTGTTCGGACGATAAAATGCACGGGTAGTGTGCTCAATGCACTTCATTGCTTGGTATTGAGCATGGTGGCCAGAAATTCACCGCTGATTATCAATGGATTGCGAATCTATGCGTGCTCAATACCCATATCAATCAGGTATTGAGCACAGTAGACACAGTATCACGATTGATTGGTGACATGAAGATGTACGGACAAAGCGGTCTGGCTGCAAATCAGCATCGTTTCAGAGTGAGGCGAGCGCATGAATCTGCGAACATGAAAAACACCTGTCCATTCAAGTACACCGTAATGCGCTGTGACAGCGGACTATTGGACAGGTCTCACCCGAAAGGGCACACCTGTCCACCGGAACCGTGCAGGAATGCACTCAGGCAAGGTTCGCATGGACAGGTCTTTTTCGGGCAGTGATGTACGATGTAAACTATATGCTTCTATAGTGCTAAACCAAATATCACCGTCCACGCTTACTTGGCTTGAATGGTCTTGTGGGGCGGATTGGCGTGGAGGGTGAGGCAGAATTGCCTCATCGTCCACGCTTACCATCGCCAGAGTGTGGTGTGGTCCATTCAGGCGTGGACGGTGATTTTCATTTTATACTGCGCCTTGTGCTCTGTTACTCTGGCACTTTGGCATTCTGCCACTTGCCTGAACTGAACACAGGGTTTTACGCATGATCCGTAAAATATGCTTTATCGATGAAATTACTGAAGGTATAGACCATCTGAAGGCCTGTCCACCCCCGGACCGGTATAGGGGGAGGGGCCCAAGCGAGCTTGCGAACTTGGGAGGGGCCGAGCGCACTTGTGTGCGAGTCCTGAAGATGGTCTATACCTTCAGTAAAGGCTATGATACTAGCTCTAAATACAAAGAAACCGGCCAGAATTGGTCGGTTCCTTTTAAAGTTTTGCGCTTCGGGCTTTAACTTATGCCTCAGCCGGTGTTTCAGCTGGAGCCTCTGCTGCAGCTGCTGCTGCGGCCTCTTCAGCTGCCTTTGCTGCTGCTTCAGCCTCTTTTGCTGCCTGTTCCTCGGCTTTTCTCTTTGCAATAGCCTCAGCTCTTGCAACGTTAACCTTGGACTCAGCCTCAATAGCGGATTTCTTTGCTGTGTTAGCGTTCTGAATGAGAGAAGTCTTCTTTGAAGAAATCTTGTTCTCCTTCTCCATCATCCAAGCATTGAATTTTGCATCAGCCTGCTCCTGTGTGAGCGCACCCTTTGCAACACCCTCGTTGAGGTGTTTTCTAAGAAGAACACCCTTGTAGGAAAGGATTCTTCTGCAGGTTGTTGAAGGCTGTGCACCAACTGAAAGCCAATAAAGCGCTCTCTCAAAGTTGAGAACTATGGTTGCAGGGTTGGTGTTAGGGTTGTATGAACCCAGATTCTCAATGTAGCGACCATCACGTGGTGCTCTGCTGTCAGTGGCGTTGATATGATAGAAAGCATAACCTTTCTTACCATGACGTGCCAAACGGATTTTTACAGACATTTTCTGTTCAGTTTAAAATTAATAAAATAAAAAACTTCCTTATCTTCCCGAGAAAAGGTGGGCAAAGTTATTGTTTTTTATCTTATTCTCAAAATATTATGCAAATATTATGGAAGCCAGTTGATATCCTGACCACCGCTTTTGTTGGTGAAGTAGCGTCCAAGTGTGAACAGATAGTCGGAAAGTCTGTTCAGATATCTTATTCCAACGGATATGTTCTCAATGTTGTGTCCGCACATTTCACTGTCTGCGGCATTGCCTTCCTCAGCCAATATTTTCAGCGCATGCCTTTCACATCGGCGGCATACCGTGCGCGCAACGTGTGCGGCGGCGGAATATCTTGGCGCACCAGGCAGAATGAAAGCTGTCTGTGCAGGGATTTCGCCTGTCATCCTGTCTATCTCCTTTTCAAGAAGCTCAACCGCACAGGCATCAAGATCCTTCAGTTTGGCCACTTTGCCATCGCAGGCGAAATGTGCTGAAATGGCCATGAGCTCCTTCTGGATTTCAAGAAGGAAGGATTTTTCATTTGCGAACTCATCCGGCGTGGCGGCTATGATGAGCCCAAGCCAGCTTATCAGTTCATCTGCGTCTCCATACGCGTCAACTCTGGTGCAGCATTTGGGAACCCTTGTTCCACCAACCAGCGAAGTTGTGCCGCTGTCTCCTGTCTTAGTGTATATCTTCATATGTAGTCCTTATTTCTAAACTGTCTGTATTTCAATCCCCTCCATTGCAGGATGCGGATTAGGCGAATCGGACTCTATCTTTCCGTCGCGCAGCCTTATTATCCTGCGGGCATGCTGTGCTATGTCCTCCTCGTGAGTCACCACTATTATTGTATTTCCACTGCGATGGATCTCCTCAAAAAGCCTCATTATGTCAATCGAGGTCTTTGTGTCCAGGTTCCCTGTAGGCTCGTCTGCAAGAATTATCGAAGGGTGGTTTATAAGAGCTCTGGCTACAGCAACCCTCTGCCGCTGTCCTCCGGAAAGCTCGTTGGGCCTGTGATCCATGCGGTCTGCAAGCCCTACGTTCTCAAGAGCCTTTCTGCCCAGCTCATCCCTTTGATCTTTAGGTACACCTCGATAGATAAGAGGCAGCTCAACGTTCTCAAGTGAACTGTACCTTGGAAGCAGGTTGAAGGACTGGAAGACAAAGCCGATCTCCTTTCCGCGGACATCGGCAAGTTCGTTGTCGCCCATACAGCTTACGTCCGTGCCGTTCAATATGTATGTGCCCGAAGTGGGGGTGTCAAGACAGCCCAGAATGTTCATCATTGTTGACTTGCCACTGCCGGAAGGCCCCATGATTGCAACGTACTCGTTCCTGTAAATGGTAAGGTCAACACCATCAAGCGCTCTCACCTCTTCCTTGCCTATGGTGTAGATTTTCCTGATACCTTCAATTCTGATTACTTCTTCTTTCATAGCCTGTTCTTTCTTGCATGGTCCGTTTGTGGGGAAGGAAAGCCAATAGTCTCCAAAATTAGATAATATTTTTATCTTTGTAAAAAATGTTCGAGCAGATATGTCATATAACAAGATAGAGGAATTTGACCAGCAGACTACGCAGCAGCTGGCAAATCATTATAAATCAGTACTTGAACTCCTTGGAGAGGACCCCGGCAGGGAAGGTTTGCTGAAAACCCCGATGCGCGTTGCAAAGTCAATGCAGTTCCTCACATCCGGTTACGATATGGATCCGGTTGCAATATTGAAGTCGGCCCTGTTCAAGGAGGAGTATCAGCAGATGGTGCTTGTGAAGGACATAGAGCTGTACTCAATGTGTGAGCATCACATGCTTCCTTTCTATGGAAAGGCGCACGTGGCATATATTCCAAACGGATACATCACCGGCCTGAGCAAGATTCCAAGGGTGGTTGACGCCTTTGCGCGCAGGCTTCAGGTTCAGGAACGTCTTACGGTGCAGATACGTGACTGCATTCAGGACACGCTCAATCCTCTTGGCGTTGCCGTGGTCATTGAGGCCGCACACATGTGCATGCAGATACGCGGTGTACAGAAACAGAATTCCGTAACTACCACGTCTGCATTTACCGGCGTGTTCCTCAAGGATATAAGGACGCGTGAGGAGTTCATGCGCCTGATAGGAGCATCACTCCACTAATTTCTTGTATTTGAATCTCTTAGGTTCGGTATTCCCGAGACGCATCTTCTTGTTCTGCTCATATTCCGAATAGGAGCCTTCAAAGAAATACACCTTGCCTTCACCCTCAAAGGCCAGGATATGCGTGCATATCCTGTCAAGGAACCATCGGTCGTGCGATATTACAACAGCGCAGCCTGCAAAGTTCTCAAGGCCTTCCTCAAGGGCTCTGATGGTGTTCACGTCAACGTCGTTGGTAGGCTCGTCGAGCAGAAGCACGTTGCCTTCCTCCTTCAATGCCAGTGCAAGATGCAGTCTGTTCCTCTCACCGCCACTGAGTATTCCGCAAAGCTTCTCCTGATCCGCCCCGCTGAAATTGAAACGTGAAACGTAGGTTCTTGCTGGAATCTCCCTGTTGCCAAGCCTTACGAACTCGGAGTTTGAGGATATGGTCTGGTAAACTGTCAGGTCCGGGTCTATCTGCTTGTGCTGCTGATCTATATATGCAAGCTTCACGGTCTGGCCCACTTTGAAATCTCCGCTATCGGGAGTGTCATATCCCATAATCAGGCGGAACAGCGTTGTCTTTCCTGCGCCGTTAGGTCCTATGACTCCCACGATGCCTGCAGGTGGCAGCGCAAAGTTGAGGTTCTCGAAAAGAAGCTTGTCTCCAAAACCTTTCTTTACGTTAACCGCCTCTATTACATTGCTGCCGAGCCTTGGACCGTTAGGAATGAAGATTTCAAGGCGTTCCTCCTTCTGCTTCCCATCCTCGTTGAGCATTTTCTCGTAAGCGCCCAGACGTGCCTTGGATTTAGCCTGTCTGGCTTTCGGAGCCATTCTCACCCATTCAAGCTCACGTTCAAGGGTCTTTCTTCTCTTGCTCTCCTGCTTCTCCTCAAGGGCAAGGCGCTTGGTCTTCTGGTCCAGCCATGAGGAGTAATTGCCCTTCCAAGGAATGCCTTCTCCACGGTCAAGCTCAAGAATCCATCCTGCAACATTGTCAAGGAAGTAGCGGTCGTGGGTTACGGCAATCACCGTGCCCTTGTATTGCTGGAGATGGGCTTCAAGCCACTGGATACTTTCCGTATCAAGGTGGTTGGTAGGCTCATCGAGCAGAAGTACATCAGGCTCTTTGAGAAGAAGACGGCATAATGCAACTCTTCTGCGCTCACCTCCGCTCAGTGTGGCAACTGAAGCGTCCGGTTCAGGGCACATCAGGGCATCCATTGCCCGTTCAAGCTTGGCATCAAGTTCCCAGCCGTTGCATGCATCAATCTTTTCAGTCACTTCACCCTGGCGTTCAATGAGCTTGTTCATCTGCTCATCGTCCATAGGTTCCATGAACTTGTTGTTTATATCCTCATATTCCTTGAGAAGGTCAACAACGTCCTGAACACCTTCCTCAACAATTTCACGAACTGTCTTGGAATCATCAAGAACAGGTTCCTGCTCAAGGTATCCAACGGAATATCCCGGGGCGAAGACCACTTCTCCCTTGTAAGCCTTCTCCACACCCGCAATGATTTTCATGAGCGTGGACTTTCCGCTTCCGTACAATCCTATGATGCCTATCTTGGCTCCGTAGAAGAATGAAAGATAAATGTCCTTGAGTATGACCTTGTTGTTGTGCGGGAGGACTTTGCCTACACCGTTCATTGAGAAAATGATTTTCGGATCCTGTTGTGCCATTGCGCTTTCTTTGTTATTTCTTACAAAGATACTTCTTTTTCATCCAATCCAAAGCGGGGTCGGCACTCCTTTCAAGTTCTTCAAGCAGTGCGCTTGTTCTTGTAAAGCCACTCAGGCTTCCTGCCTCGTGAAGACTCATGCCGGGATTATGCTGCAGCAGACGTGAAGCATGCAATAATTTGAAGCCGTTGATATAATGCTTGTAGGTGGTGCCTTTTATGTCCTTGATTGCGTAAGAAAGATAATTCCGGTTGGTATAGGAGAGTTTCGCCAGTTCGTCGAGCTTGATCTGTTTCAGGTACAGTTCATCCTTGAGGAGTATTCTGTCTGAATTGTCGAGTATTTTCTGATAGTTGTTCTTTGTCTGCTTCCTTATCCGGCATTCGGTGAATTCAGTATGTTCAATATCAATCCAGCTTTCATCCGTGTCAAACAGCAAACTGTCAACTTTGCAGGCAAAGTCCCTAATCTTCCTTTTGATCCAGTCCGTTAAATAAATCATCGAAATCATATTTACCTGTATTTGCTATTACAATCATTGCCTCCCTTCTCCAGATATGAGGGGTCTTCCCCGTTGCCTTCTTGAAACTGTTGTTGAAAGTTGATGATGCGGCAAAACCGCAGCACTCACTGATGTAACTGTTCGTGAGATCGGGGTTTTCAATCATCATCTTACAGGCAAAATAGATACGGCACTTATTGATGAACAAGGGAATGCTACATCCCAGTCTGCTGTTGACCGTCCTTGAAAGATAGCATCTGTTGGTGCCAAGTTCCTGTGCAAGTCCCTTTTCCGTAAGTTTTTTATTGAGGCAACCTTGATCCTGAATGAGATACTTCTTCAAATTCTCTACCAGCAGGCTGCCGGTGTTGTCCTCAACAACGGGAACATACGATTCAGATACCTGTTCGTAAGGAAGAGGCTCCCGCTTTCTGCTGTTCTTCCTGCCACCGGATTCCGCTGAATGGAAAATGATTATGAAGCTCACAAACCATAACCACAGGAATTCGCGCTCGCAGCGGCCAGCAATCAGGGGAGCGGCGGCACACCAGACTATGAACAGTATGGAATTGCGGATAATGCGCTTCAAATCCCTGATGCCGGGGAGAAGTGATGGATTCGTGCAGGTCTTCAGGATGAATTTCATTGTAGCATACAATAATAGCAACGCCATGCCAAGGTTCCATAGGTAGTATGGAATCAGGAAGACATCAATATTGAAGAACGAGTCAATGAGAATACTTGTTGAAACAGGAAGAACCGTTGCCAGGAGTGCAATTTCGAGCAGCAAGCGCCTTCTGCTGATTATTCTGTTTCTCTGCAGAGTCAGAACCCTTATGGGAACGCTGGTAAGAGTGAAGTCAATGACAAAGGCGTGCGATGGTTTGACAGCCTGGATGGCAAGCAGAGCAATCAGGGGAATGTGCAGAATGTACAGTGGTTTCAGTGGTTGTTCCATAATTTTTTACACGCAAGTTACATATACGGCCATGAAAAATCAGTAGTTCTGAGCCGTACACGGAAACTATATACGTAGTGAAAAAACTATAGGGTACGATTTTATTTCACAAAAATTATCAAATCGTATATAAAAAATGCAACTACTTTTTCATTGCATCAAAGCCATTGCCATAAACGCCTGAAACACTGCTTACTGAAATGAAAGCATTCTTGTCAACCGATTTTATTATACGATAGAGGATGCTTATGTCATGTTTCCTTATCATTACCATCAGAATCTTGCCTCTTTTCTTTGTGTACCATCCTTCCGAGTCAAGAAGTGTGACTCCGCGCCTGAGATCGGAGATGATAAGGTCCGCTATTTCATCATATTTCTCAGAAATGATGAATATCTGCAATGACTGTTTCGTTCCTGAAATGAACAGGTCAATCACATAGCCTGTTGCGAATACAAGAATGTAGCCGTACAGAACGATTGCCAGCTTTTCACCGAAAGGCTGCACACCGGTTACATTGCCTGCGGCATCAACTATCTCCTTTGCGGGGAGAAGAAAGGCGCTTGCAACAATGAAAATGTCAATTGTAAGTATCACTCTTCCGGGGGCTACGTTCCTCAGCTTGGAGATTATCAGCGCAATGATGTCGGTTCCACCTGTACTGCCGCCCTGTGAGAAACAGATTCCTATTCCAAGCCCGGCCATAAGGCCTCCGCAAAGAGCGCACAGAAGCTTGCCGTTGCTTGTTGCGAATTCCCTTATGAAATCATCTGAAAGAAACTGCGGCACCACATCCAGAAATACGGATGCTATTATTATTGCATAGATGGTTTTGGCGCCGAATCCTTTGCCAAGGACTTTCAGGCCTATGACCAGCAGAACTGCGTTTATTACAAAGAAAGTAACGCTTAACGGAATATTGAAAGCATAGAGCAATATGGCGGAGACACCGGTAACGCCGCCGCCAACCAGTCCGTTGGGAATGAGAAAGGTATCCCATCCAAGAGTATAGAGAAGAAGGCCGAAGGTAATTATGGAATATTCCTTCAGCAGAATGAGAATGCTATGTCTGCTATACATAAAAATGTTAGAATTTATTTTCCGAAGGGTTCCCGCTTCCGGTGAAAATGGACATTACTCCGGCTTTCTTCTTAGGATTGATCTTCACTTCCTTGATTGTGTCAAAGCCTTGTCCGTAAACGCTTGCGGTTGGAGTGACCGATATGAACGCCTTTGGGTCAACTTCCTTTATTGCGGTTGTGAGTTCGGTTATCTGGCTTTTACGCGCAACCACAACCAGCACCTTGCCAGGCTGCTGAGAGTACCATCCTACGGAATCAAGGGCGGTTACCCCTCGCCTCATCTTGTGCAGAAGCATATCTCCGACTTCCTGATACTTGCCGGAGAATATGAACATCTGAATGGACTGTTTCGAGCCATATAGCAGGGAATCAAGCATATAGGTAAAGGAAACCATCTGTATGTAACCATATACCACATCCTGCAGACCCTTGCCCGGAAGGAATATTACGGAGCCTATGATTATAAGGTCACAGTACATGAATCCTTTTCCCGGGGAGGTGTTGCTGTATTTGTTGAGGATGAGAGCGATTACATCGGTTCCACCTGTACTGCCGCCCTGAAAGAATATGGCCGCCACTCCAAAAGCACTCAGGGTACCGCTTATCACTGCGTTGATCCAAGGTTCCGGTATGTCCGACAAAGTTGTAAGAAATTCCCAGTAGGGGAGCACCTTGAACATGACGGAGGCCATGATGATGCTGTAAATGGTTTTGGCTCCGAATCCCTTTCCAAGGATTATGGTTCCGGCTGTGATAAGTATGGCATTGAGAACCAGATATGAATATGAAATGTCTATGTAACCGTTGGTTGCAAAATTGATAATGGCTGAAACTCCGGTCACGCCTCCTCCGGACAAACCTTGCGGAATCATGAACGATATCCAACCTACCACATAAAGGAAGATACCTAAGGTGATTATCAGATAGGACTTGATTCCTTTCAGAATTATTTCACTGCTCACAGTCATGATTTCAAATTTTTAGCAGACAACATTAATGATTTTTCCAGGCACTACAATCATCTTCTTAACACTCCTGCCCTCGAGCCATTTTGCGCTCAGGCTGTTTTCAAGCACCGCTTTCTGTGCGCTTGCCGGATCAACGTCCTTGGGAAGTTCAATCTTGAACCTCATTTTTCCGTTGAATGACACAGGGTATTCGAAGGTGTTCTCCTTGGTGTATTCCTCATTGTATTCAGGGAAGCGGGCGCCGCTTATGCTTTCATTGTGCCCGAGCAGGCTCCAGAGTTCCTCGCAGATGTGAGGTGTGAAAGGAGCAAGCAGTATTGTGAACTGCTCCAGAATCTCCCTGTTGTTGCACTTGAGTGTCTGGAGCTCGTTGAGAGCAATCATGAAGGCACTTACGGAAGTGTTGAATGAGAAGTTTTCTATGTCCTCACCAACTTTCCTGATAAGTTTGTGCAGAACCTTGAGCTCGGCTGCACTTGGCTTTCCGTCTGAAAGGCAGAGTTCGTCGTTGTTGAAGAACATTCTCCAGAATTTCCTGAGGAATCTGTGAACACCGTCAATTCCCTTTGTGTCCCAAGGCTTGGAAGCTTCAAGAGGTCCGAGGAACATTTCATACAGGCGAAGAGTGTCCGCACCATATGAATCACAGATATTGTCCGGGTTGACCACGTTGAACATGCTCTTGCTCATCTTCTCCACAGCCCATCCGCAGATGTATTCCCCGTTCTCAAGTATGAATTCCGCATTCCTGTACTCAGGCATCCAGTTCCTGAAAGCTTCAAGGTCAAGGCGGTCCGCATTCACTATGTTCACGTTCACGTGAATCTCAGTTGTGTCATACTGGTCCTTGAGGCCGTACGATACAAAGGTATTGGTGTTCTTTATTCTATAAACAAAGTTTGAACGTCCCTGAATCATTCCCTGGTTTATGAGTTTCCTGAACGGCTCAATCTCACACACATAGCCAAGGTCATAAAGGAACTTGTTCCAGAATCTTGAATATATCAGGTGGCCTGTGGCATGCTCCGTTCCACCTATGTAGAGGTCAACGTTGCGCCAGTATTCATTGGCCTCCCTGCTCACCAGACAGTAGCTGTTGTGCGGCCCCATATACCTCAGATAGTATGCGCTGCTGCCGGCAAAACCTGGCATGGTGCTCGTTTCCAGAGGATAACCGTTGTAAGTCCAGTCCTTTGCCCTTACCAATGGGGGCTCCCCGCTCTCCGTAGGAAGGAATGAGGAGATGGAAGGCAGAGTTACAGGAAGATCCTTTTCATCCACCGGCGATGGTATTCCATTCTTGTAGTAGATAGGGAAAGGCTCGCCCCAGTACCTTTGTCTTGAGAAAATGGCATCCCTGAGCCTGTAGTTTATCTTGCGCTTGCCTATACCTCTTCTCTCAACTTCATCTATGGCTGCAGGAATGGCCTCCTTCACGCTCATGCCGGTAAGGAAGCCTGAGTTTATCATTGTTCCTTCCTTGGCGTCGAAACTGCTTTCGCTTACATCACAACCTTCAATCAGAGGAATGATCGGCAGCTTGAATCTCTTTGCGAAAGCCCAATCCCTGCTGTCGTGAGCAGGTACCGCCATTATGGCTCCTGTGCCGTATCCGCTGAGTACATAGTCACTTACCCAAACAGGAACTTTCTCACCTGTGAAAGGATTGGTTCCGTATGAACCTGTGAACACGCCTGTGACTTTCTTTGTTTCAGAGATTCTCTCCCTTTCAGTCTTTTTCTTTGTCTGGGCTATGTATTCATCAACCGCTGCCTTGCATTCAGGAGTTGTGAGAAGCTCAACCCACTCGCTTTCAGGAGCAAGAACCATGAAAGTCACACCAAAGACCGTATCAGCCCTGGTGGTGAATATCTTTACGTCCCATTTCCCAACCTTGAAAATCATCTCGGCACCTTGTGAGCGTCCTATCCAGTTGCGCTGCATATCCTTGAGGGATTCTGTCCAGTCCAGTCCCTCAATGTCATCAAGCAGTCTCTGAGCGTATGCCGATACTCTCAGCTGCCATTGTTTCATCTTCTTCTGCTCCACAGGGAAGCCACCTCTTACCGAAAGGCCTTCCTTGACCTCATCATTGGCAAGCACGGTTCCCAGTTTCGGGCACCAGTTTACGGATGTTTCACCCTGATAGGCTATTCTGTAGCGCATGAGGGCATCGCTCTTCTCCTTTTCACTGAACGCATTCCATTCCTCTGCGCTGAAAACCGGACCCTCAGTGCAAGCGGCATTCACGCCTGCGTTGCCTTCCTCCTCGAATATTGCAATAAGTTTCTCTATAGGCTCGGCCTTTGAACTCTCATTGTTGTACCAATGGCCGAACATCTTCAGGAACGCCCACTGTGTCCATTTGTAATATCCGGGACTGCAGGTCCTTACCTCACGGTTCCAATCGTAGGAGAAACCTATCCTGTCCATCTGGCTACGATATCTGTTTATATTGTTCCTGGTTGTCTTTGCAGGATGCTGGCCGGTCTGTATTGCGTACTGCTCGGCAGGAAGTCCGAAAGCATCATATCCCATAGGGTGGAGGACATTGAATCCCTTGAGCCTCTTATAACGGCTGTAAATATCACTGGCAATATAGCCTAGAGGATGTCCTACGTGGAGTCCTGCACCTGATGGATAAGGGAACATGTCCAGGACGTAGTATTTTGGTTTTGCAGAATCCTCCTTTACTCTGAAAGTCTTTCCGGCAGCCCATCTTGCCTGCCATTTCTGCTCTATTTCTCTAAAATTGTATTCCATATACGGATTATGTTGTATTCAATGAACAAACTGCAAAGATATTTAATTATATTGTCATTTCTTTAATCCGAAACTGCCTTTCTTGCGCAATCTGAAATCTACGTTCACGTAGGTTTTCACCCTTACAGGCTCACCGTGCAAAACGGCAGGTTTCCACTTCGGAGAAGCGCTTATGACTTTCAGCACTTCATTGTCCAGATCATCGGTTACTCCGCGCACTATTCTTACATTGCTTACTTTTCCGTCTTTTTCAATTATGAATTCGGCGGTGACCCTTCCGCTGTCTCCGTTCTTCAGGGCGCTTTCAGGGAACTTTATGTAAGGATTCACCCATTTGTCCATGAACTGGAGTTCGTCTCCGTGAAGGAACTGCGCGGGGTGTTCCACTTCCATCTGTGTATAAATGTGGCCTTTGGCATCGTCCGCAGCCTCAGGCTTGTAAGTATTGTCCTTGAGACTTTGAAGCTTTGCCTCCTTGCTGCTCACGCGCTGTGCAAGTGCGTATGTGAATTCCGCAACATCCTCCATCTGTCTGTAATCCAACCTGGAAGGTATATCGCGGGAGGTGAAGCATTCCGGGTGCATTCCCGTTGTTATCAGGGTGATTGGAACACCGCTTGCATGGAAATTCCTGTGATCCGACGTGAAATCGTGTGAAATGTATTTCGGCTCAATGCTTGCCTCGCGTTCTTTAAGTTCCTCCACAATCGCATTGATTTCCTTGTTGACAACACCTGTGAACACGCAGCAGTCCTCTCCTCTGCCAACCATGTCAAGGTTTATCATATAGTCTATGCTGGCAAGGTCCTTGAACGAACGGTTGAGAAAGTACCAGCTGCCTGCCTGCCCCTGGACTCCAGCGCCAAAGAAAGCAATGATCACAGACCGGCGGAACATGATTCTGCTGCAATCAATCTCACGCGCCAGTTCAAGCAGCATTGCCGCTCCCGAGGCATTGGCATCGGCTCCTGGGAAAATGTTGTTCCTATCTTGCCCGTTCACGTTCATTGTGTTGAAGCCAACATTGTCGTAATGTGCCCCGATCACTATGTATTCACCCTTGAGAAGAGGGTCCGTGCCTTCTATGACCGCAACCACATTGCGCGAGTGTATTGTGTCTGTAAGTGTCTGTTCGAAACCTGGCAGCAGGTTCCTGGTTATGAAGAAGTCATCGCCGTCCCTGCCCGTTACAGGTTTTATACCGTACTCCTCAAGCTTGTCGTAAATGTAATGGGCGGCAGCAAGCTCGCCTTTGCTGCCCGCAGCCCTTCCATACAGTGAATCGGAGCAGAAGAACTCAACGTGCTGTTTGAAACGTGGCGCCAGTCCGCCGTCAACACCCTGCATGAACTGGCTCCATCCGGGTATGCAGCTGCCAAGAATCAGCATCAGAGCCATTGTCAGGCCCTCGAATGCCTTCACAATCTTTCCAACCAGCGGATGCCTTACAATATCCTCCTTAGTGTACTGAACCGTGGATATGCCTTTTATTCCCTTGAGCATTTCTATGGCTTTGGCAAGACCTGAATCCGCCTTGTTGGGTAGGTCTATCTGAGTGGTGTCACCTGTAATTATGAACTTTGCGTTGTTGCCCATCCTGGTAAGGAACATCTTTATCTGTGAGAGACTGGTGTTCTGAGCCTCATCAAGAATCACAAAGGCATTCTCCAGAGTTCGGCCTCGCATATAGGCCAGAGGGGCAATCTGAATGGTGCCGTCGCTCATAAGACTTTTCAATTTGGCCGATGGTATCATATCCATGAGCGCATCATACAGAGGCTGCAGGTATGGATCCAGCTTGTCCTTCATGTCGCCCGGAAGGAAGCCGAGCCTTTCTCCTGCCTCAACCGCCGGTCTGGTAAGTATGATTCTCCTGACCTCCCTGTTCTTGAGCGCCCTCACGGCAAGAGCTATCGCAACGTATGTCTTTCCTGTTCCGGCAGGGCCTATGGCAAACATCAGGTCATTCCTGGAGAACTGCTCTATGAATTTCACCTGGTTCTTTGTCCTGGCCTTCACTGTGCGTCCGTCGCTTGTATAGGTGATTATATGGTCCGTATCCTCGTCCGGGCTGCCTGAATCCTTGCCATCAGTATGACCAGCAGGACGCTGTATGTTGAAAAGTGTTTCATCAACATCGTCCTCGGAGAGCTTGCGCTTGCGCATTCTGGTCTGTATGAGTTCATTGACAGCGCTCTCGAATGCATTCACCGGGTCTGCGGCTCCTATGGCCCTTATGATGCTCCCTCTTGCAACCACCCTTAAATCGGGGAATCCTGCCAAAAGTTTGTACAGCAGTGAATTGTTCACTCCCAGGATCTCAACCGGATCAAGAGTTCCAAGTTCTATTGTCTTTTCAACTTCCTTAACTTTTTTCTTTGCCATATCATTCATTCATTGCATCCCTTATCAATGCAGGTTCTGATAAGATGCATATCTTTCAAGTTCTCAAGCCTTGTGATAATGTTGTTGTATTCAGTACGTTTCTCTTCCGGAAGGGCTTTTAGTACGGATAACGGAACAACGGTATAGTCATCTTCGAATTCTCCCTTCTTGAAGCACCAGAGCCATTCCCATTCAGGTTCAATCATTCTGGATGTTCCGGTAAACCTGTCCAGCTGGATTCTCAGGGTTACCATAAGTTCCGTCTGCGTGTAAAACGGCTTGCTCTGATTTGATATGTAGTTACCAAGTGAATAGAATACAATATTTTCAACACATCCGCTGCTGTCTGCAAAAATGATACCATCCTCGGGTACGTGAGGGTGTGAACCTATTATTGCATCAGCTCCGCAGCCAAGCATCATATCGGTCCAGTATTTCTGTTCTGGAGAAGGGTGGAGGTCATATTCAACGCCCCAGTGAGGGAGAACAAAGATGTAATCCGCCCCACAGTCCGATGCTTTTTTCAGGTCCTCCTTGACCTGTACGGAGTCCATGGCATTCACGATGAACGGTTCCGATACCGGGTTGCCGTTGGTGGAATATGTAAAGTTCAGGAATGCCAGCCTTACATTCCTGCCGGCATCCATGATCAGAGGATAGTTCCTGTTGCGCTCGGAAATGTTGCGGAAAGCCCCCGTATGAGCCATCGCCAATGAATCATATAAATCAAGAGTATAGGAGATTCCGGCCGCTCCGTCGTCTGCCATATGGTTGTTTGCCATGAGAGCAAGGTCTATTCCGCATCTGCGGGCTTCAATGGCAACCTCGGCCGGTCCTTTGAAAAGCGGATAGCCTCTGTAATCGGCGGAACCTGCCGGGAACTCGATGTTGGCAACGGCAATGTCCGCTTTGTCAAGCCAGGGCTGTATGTGCCTGAACATTGCCGAATAGTTGAATGAACCGGTGGGGAGGCCCTGCTTCTGCGCAACGGCGGCGGCTGATTTTATCTGTGGGGAATGTTGCATGACATCCCCTATGAATGTTATGCGCAAGGTGTCGAACCTTAACTGGCAGGCAAAGTCTCCGGCTTTGGAATAGCGGCCATGCGCTTTGCCTGAACTGCAGGGCGTTTGTGTGAAATTGCAGCAAATCAACGCAGATGCGGTCAGGACCAGCAACATCAGGACTCTTGATATGAACGGCTTATGCATTGTTGGCATTTTGCAGCTATTTCTGTATTACGCTTATTTCCTCAAGGGACATCCTTATTTCAAGCCATATCCTGATATGCTCCAGTTCGTCCGCTGTCAACGCTTTGTCCTTGTGCCCGAGAATTGCAAAGAAATGAATCTTGTCCTGCTCCTCAACACTGTTTTCACTGGCAGTTCCACCGCTGCATATTGTAAGGCTGGTTACGTTCGGATGATTGATCTTAAGTTCCTTGAAGATTCTTTCCGTTGGGTATTCGCGTTTCCTGTACATTGCCAGCTGCCTTTCCATCTGAGCAATCGTGGTCTCGCGCTTGCGTATCTCATTCTCATTCTGTGAATATATGGAATTCAAAAGCTGCTCCTGGTCAATTCCCTGATTGTTGTCAACCGTGCTTGAACTGTTGATTTCAAACTGCCCGTTCTTTATGTCATAGTTTGAAAGCCTGTCTGTGTAAATGGCAAGCTCTTTTTCTGAAGGAGTTTGTCCTGCAAGCGATATGATGAGTTTGGAACGGCCAGTGCTGTGGTCTATATTGTAATCGAATACGTATGCGTTGCCAACTGTCTTGTTCTCATCTATGAATTTCGTGGCGTTCTTGTTGAACTTGTTCTGCTGAATAACCGTGATGGCTGAATATATGCTTGGTACAATCAGAAGCAACACTCCAAAAGCAATGATTCTTGCCGTCCTTTTCTTCTTCACAGGGTCCGCTATTGCAACTATTGGAAACTTCAGGTAACGCAGCATCAGGAATGATGCAAGGGCAATGAACACCGAGTTTATGAAAAACAGATAGATTGCGCCTATGAAATATCTCATGTTGCCGCAGGCAAGTCCGAATCCTGCAGTGCACAATGGCGGCATGAGCGCTGTGGCAATGGCAACACCTGCTATCACAGTGCCTTTGTCTTTCTTGCAGATTTCAATTGAAACAGCCAGACCTCCGAAGAAGGCTATGAACACATCGTAGAACGTTGGATTGGTCCTGGCCAGAAGTTCTGTAGGGGTGTTAAGGGAAAGCGGAGTGAGCAGAAAATATAATGTGGAACTGAGAATGCTCAGCAATGCCATTATGCCAAGATGCCTGCTGCTTTTACGCAGGAGAGCGGTATCGTTTATTGCGAGTGCAAAGCCTACTCCGATGATAGGTCCCATCAAAGGGGATATGAGCATTGCGCCAATGACCACAGGAATCGAGTTTACGTTCAGTCCAACGCTGGCTATGATCATAGCAAATATGAGAATCCATACATTGCTTCCGCGGAATTCTATGTTTCCTAAGATATTGTTCCGTGCAGACTCCATATCTATGTTGTCTGAGAAGTTTATGAAGTGTTTCAGTCTTTCTCTGGTGGATTCGCTTTCCATGACGCTCGGTTTTAATGTTCGTAATCAAATGAAAACACCCCTTCTACCAGAGAAGGGTAGAGGGGGTGACAAGTATTGTGAAAAGTGCTATTTCTTATAGAAAGGAGCCTTTACAACCTTGGCCTTGAGCAGACGCTCCCTGACCTTGATGTAAATCTCTGAATCAACCTTGTAAAGAGGAGCATTGACATAAGCCATGCCTATTGCAACTCCAAGGCAAGGTGACATTGTGCCTGATGTAACGTGACCTATTGTCTGTCCTTCGGCATTGCAAACCTCATATCCGTGGCGCGCTATGCCCTTGTCAACCATCTGGAAACCGCAAAGCTTTCTTGTAACGCCGGCTGCTTTCTGCTCCGCAAGGAATGCGCGGTCAACGAAATCACCTTTTACGTCATTGAACTTGGTAACCCAGCCCAGACCTGCTTCAAGAGGAGATGTTGTGTCATCAATGTCATTGCCATAGAGGCAGAAGCCCATCTCAAGACGCAGGGTATCTCTTGCACCAAGACCTATAGGACGTATTCCCTCAGGCTCGCCTGCCTTGAACAGTTCCTCCCAGAGTCTGTCGGCCTGAGCGGCAGGAGCATAGATCTCGCATCCGCCAGCACCTGTATAACCTGTAGCCGATACAATCACGTTCTCAATGCCTGCAACGGTTGAATATTTGAATGTGTAGTAAACGAGGTCTTCAACCTGCTCGGTGCAGATTCTCTGGACAATTTTCATTGCATTCGGACCCTGAACAGCAAGCTGGCAGATATCATCGGATGCATTGATGAGTTCCTTGCCTGCGCTCATTCCGAACTTTGGAGCATACTGGAGAATATGGTTCCAGTCCTTGTCAATGTTTGCTGCGTTTACAACGAGCAGATACTTCTCAGGATTCATGCAGTAAACAAGAAGATCATCAACTATACCGCCTTTTCCGTTAGGGAAGCAGGTGTACTGAACCTTGCCCGGAACGAGAACGGATGCATCGTTTGAAGTCACGTACTGAACGAATTTGAGAGCGTTCGGACCGAGCACCCAGATTTCGCCCATGTGTGAAACGTCAAAGACGCCCACATTGTTTCTTACGGCAAAATGCTCTTCCTTGATTCCGCCTTTATATTCAATAGGCATATTGTATCCTGCGAATTCAGCCATCTTGGCGCCCAGGTCAATATGTTTCTGTGTAAATGGAGTGGTTTTCATTTATTTATTTTTATGGTTTTTAAGTTTTATACATTTACAGCGATAGTCCATCATTCTATATGTGCAGGCCCTGGTTGGTGTCATATATCCATATGTCGTAAGGGCAGATATCCAGATCCTCCACCCTTATTTTTGCAGAACATGCCTCAGGCAGGGTGGAATGCCCTGAAGCGGCAACCATCGTGAACCCGTTATTGCAAGGTATTACAACAGGATTGAAGTTGAATGCCTTTGCATCCTTCACCATCAGATCCACATTCGACTGCTCCTTGAAGCTGCCAAGAATCACGTAGTACCTTTTGTCAAGACCGGATTTTTTGACGGGGGCGGCAGCGGCTGCCAGAGAATCCTGCAGCATCTTCTGTCTCCGGCTTGACTCGAGTTCCATCTGCTTCATCTGTTCTATTTCGGACGAAGTTTTCATGCCAAGCATATGCTTCAGTCCGTCACAGGAGCAAAGAAGACAGAGAGAAAGAACCAGTGCAGGCAGAGTGTTCAATGTAAAGCGTTTTCTCATATAGATACTGTTGAATGACAATTAACTTACAAATATATAAAGTTTTTGCGTAAGTTTGTGGTTTGAAAGAGCAAATGTTATGGGACTTATAATTTTCAAGCCACCTCAGTACAAGGTGTTCAATTACAAACCGCGTTACTGGAACGAGAGGAAGGAAGAACTTGACGACATAATAGACAGAGCAAAAAGGCAGGAAGCCGGTGAATTTGTTCCTGGAGATTATATCAAGGGAGGATTCAAGAAAATGAGAATCACCAATCCCAAGAAAGTGAACAGGGTTGCCACCATAATCAAATGGATTGGCGTGTTTGCCGCCTGCGCTCTTGTACTTGCAGCCTTCTATTTTGCAAAGACCCTTGAGGCCGTAATGGATAAACTGGGATAGGATGCTGAAAGTACTTCCGCAGAATATTGCCAGTCTCATAGCCGCCGGAGAGGTTATCCAGCGGCCGGCATCGGTTGTGAAGGAACTTATGGAGAACTCTGTTGACGCAGGCGCAAAGAATGTGATCCTTGCGTTGGAGGACAGCGGACGCACCCTGATTCAGGTCATTGACAACGGATGCGGAATGAGCCCCGAAGAGGCTGAACTGTGCTTTGAAAGACACGCTACCTCCAAGATAAGCGAAGCTGAGGATCTCTTTTATATAAGCAGCTACGGATTCAGGGGAGAAGCCCTGCCGTCAATAGCCTCCTGCTGCGAAGTAACTCTAAGGACCAGACGCAAGGATGATGAACTGGGATATCAGGTGCAGATTTCAGCCAACAGGATAAGTTCCACATCACAGGTTTCCACTCCTGTTGGAACGAACATTTCGGCAAGAAACATATTCTGGAACATACCGGCAAGGAGGAGATTCCTTAAGTCCGATGCAACCGAATACAAGCAGATAATAAGCGAATTCAACAGGATAGCGCTCACAAGACCCGATATTGGTTTCAAGCTTATACACAACGGTCAGCAGGTGCTGGAATATCCTGCGGTGGCGAATGTGAAGCTTCGCATAGCCCAGGCGGGGGGAAAGGACATAGCAAAGGATCTGCTTCCAATAGAGATTGATACAACTATCGTTAAAATAAGCGGTTTCATTGGAACTCCCGGACTCGCCAGGAAGAGCCAGCAGAACCAGTATTTCTTTGCAAACGGCAGATATTTCAAGAGTCCTCTTCTGTTCAAGGCTCTGGCCAACGCCTACAGGGGACTACTTCCTGAAGGTCACGTGCCTTCGTATTTCGTTTACTTCTCCATTAATCCCGAGCAGATGGATATTAATATTCATCCAACCAAGACCGAGATTAAATTCGAGGACGAAAGCATAATTTTTGAGGTGCTGCATTCAGCGGCAAAGCAGACTCTTGGCATGAATTCCATGATGCCTTCCATTGATTTTGACACGGAAGGAGCCATAGACATTCCGGCCTTCAAGGGAGATTTCAGCACCGTTCATCAGCCGCGCATCAATTACAATCCATTGTTCAATCCGTTTGAGAAGGACGGCAGGGGACACGTCCTGTTCAATTCTCTTGAAAAGAAAACGGACGTGAATACGGTTGGGAGCAATTCTCTGTTAGAGGATGCGCCTGTTGAAGAGAACTTTACTGCATCCGGTGAAAACGCCTCTTTGAGGAAGTTGATGGCAAACAGATATCTTGTTGACATGAACGGGGAAAGAATAAAGGTAGTGGATTGTCTGGCCGCGTCCCAGAGAATCGTTTACGAGAAATATCTTTCCCGCTGCAACTCTTCAATCACCTGTCAGGAACTGCTTTTCCCGCAGACTGTGACAATCGGCGCCGCTTCCGCCGCAATATTTGAGGAGAACAGGGAACTTCTTGAAAGAAGCGGTTATGAGTTTTCCATAGGCAGAACCGGCACGAGCAATGGCAACGAGCGCAGTCTTTGTTTCTCGGGGATTCCTGCAATTGGAAGCATTGATTTGTCGCGAACTGATGCTGCCCGTGTTCTTGCCGATGAGATACTCGGCATTCTTGGTACTCCTGGAGGAAACGTGGCAAAGGTTTTGTATGACCGTATGGCCAGAGCTGTCGCCAGAATGGCCGCAGCAGTACCGGCAGGAGAAAGCCTGTCAATGGAGAAGGCTCTCTCAATTGAAAGGGAGCTGCTTAAATGCAAATGCGTTTCCAGTTCACCTTTCGGCAGGGTCTGTGTGAAGATTGTTGCACCGGATGAGATTATTAACATTAAATGATTCTTTAAGATGTTTGGAAGGATACCACCGGTTCTGAAGAACCTGATTATCATAAACTCGATACTTTTTCTGGCAAGCCTGATAATTCCGAGGCTCACAGGCCTTCTGGCCCTGTTCCCTTTCGGCTCGCCTCTTTTCCATCCTTATCAGTTCCTGACATATATGTTCATGCACGGGGGATGGCTTCACATATTCTTCAATATGTACACCCTTCTTTTCTTCGGTTCCGTGCTTGAGCAGGTCTGGGGCGGCAAGAAATTCCTTCTGTTCTACCTCGTAACCGGAATAGGGGCGGCTCTGCTTCATAACGGAGTCATAGCATTGAAATATTCCGATCTTATAAATCTGGCGAATCAAGGCGACCCAATGGCGCTGGAGCGGGTGAAAATGTTATTCTGCATTCCAACTGTAGGAGCATCAGGTGCCATATACGGTGTGCTCATGGCTTTTGGAATGCTGTTCCCGGACAGAATAGTCCAGATGCTCATTCCGCCTGTAGCCCTCAAGGCAAAATGGTTTGTAATCATATTCGCCGCCATTGAACTTCTGATAGGTTTGAGCAATGCAGCCGATGGCGTGGCACATTTCGCCCACCTTGGAGGCATGCTGTTCGGCTATCTCCTCATCCTTTATTGGAAGCATAACGGAAGGATGTATTATTAGCAATTCGTAAAATGGCGAAAAGAAGGAATACCGGTCATTCAGGCAGAACAGGAAAAGGTCACTGGTTCTTTTCCGCCTTGTGGCGTATTGTGCTGGTCATATCAGCGGCCGCTCTGATATTGTCCTATCTGAGCACCTATGTGAATCCTTCAGATTTCAGCATTCCGTTGTTCTTCGGTCTTTTCTTCATTCCGCTTCTATTGTTGAACATATTCCTGCTGATTGTTTCCTTGTGCAAACGTTCAGGCTCGGTCTGGATTCCTATTATCGCCATTCTGCCAAGTTTCATATATGCTGAGAATTTCGTAAGATATTCGGGAAATGTTGAACAGACTGTAGCAGGTGAAAGATTGAAGGTGGAGAGCTACAATGTTGGTATGTTCTCCTCCTCCCATGCCTATCCGAGAAATGACTGCAGGATGCTGGTAATGAACCATCTGAAGCAGAGCAATGCCGATGTGGTGGCGTTGCAGGAATGCTTTGTTTCTTCACTGAGGATGGCGGACACCCTTCTGGAGAAGAAATATCCTTACAGAGCATATCATCTTTTCAAGATGAAAAGCGGCCAGAGGTTCGGCAACCTGATTCTGAGCAAGTATCCTATTGTAGCACAGGACAAGCAGGTGTTTGAAGGAAGCACCAATCTCTGTGTGCTGGCGGATATCAGATTCAAGGGTGATACCATCAGGATATGCAACAACCATCTTGAATCATATAACATATCGTTCACAGCTCTTGTAAAGAAACTGTCAGGCGGATTCGGCAATCACGACATAGGTCTTGCCGATGAAATAATGGATGTTCACAGCAGGATGAAGGGAACAAATATCAAACGTTCGAAGCAGGTTGACAGGATAATTTCCGGAATAGAATCCAGCCCTTATCCTGTAATTGTCTGCGGAGACTTCAATGACACTCCTATTTCATATACATATTACAGATTCACAAAAAGCAGGAAGGATACTTTCAAGATGGCCGGAAGCGGTTTTGCAGGTACTTTCCGGTATTTATGGCCATTGCTCAGAATAGACTATGTCCTTGTGCCGGAAGTCTATGAGTGCCTTTCACATCAAAGCCCCAAGTTGAGCTATTCAGACCATTTCCCTGTTATCACGGAACTTGTAATACAATGATCAATCAAGATACAATATAGCAATCATGGCAGATATAGAACAGGAAATCAACAATTCGCTGAAAGTGCTCCGCAATGGAGGCTTGCTTTTATATCCTACGGATACGGTCTGGGGCATAGGTTGCGATGCCACCAATGAGGATGCAGTAAGGAAAGTGTTCGAACTTAAGAAACGTTCAGAAGCCAAGTCGCTTATAACGCTTGCATGCTCCGTTGATATGATAGAGCAGTATGTGGCCCAGGTCCCGCCAATGGCTTACGAACTCATTGAGGTGAACGATGCTCCAATGACAATAATTTATCCCGGTGTAGAGGGCCTTGCTGCAAATGTAGTTGCCGAAGACGGTACAGCAGGCATCCGCATTCCAATGAATGAGTTCTGCACCAGGCTTATAAGGAAGTTCGGCAAGCCTATAGTCTCAACTTCCGCCAATATAAGCAGTGAAGCCACTCCAAAGTGCTTCAAGGAGATATCCGAGGAGATTGTCAAGGGTGTGGACTATTGTGTTGATCCAGCTGTTGATGCTTCATCAACTCACAAGGCTTCGCAGATAATCAAGCTGGGCGTGGATGGAACTGTTAAGATAATACGTGCCTAAAGCATAAGTTTGCGTTCCCATTCACCTACTTCCATATCTTTTATTTCATTGCCTTCAATCCTGAATCTCAGGGCCGTCCTTACCTGGTGGAAGCCTTGTATTCCGGCCGCTCCGGGATTGAGCACCAGCATATTGTGCAGTTTGTCGTTCATTACACGAAGTATATGCGAATGACCGCAAACGAATATATCGGGCTTGTATGAATTTATCAGGCTGAGGGCATAGCGGTCATAATGTCCCGGGAATCCTCCTATGTGAGTTATGAGAACCTTCTTTTCCTCAACGCGGAAATATCTCATGACAGGATGCACAAGTCTCACCGTGTGCGGATCACAGTTGCCGTATGCCCCTATGAGAGGCTTGAATGCAGTTATGTTATCAACGGTTTCAATGTTGCCGAAATCACCGGCATGCCAGATGATGTCAACATCCTTGAGAAATTCCTTCAAGGGAGCATCGAATGTTCCGTGGGTGTCGGAAATAAGACCTATGTAAGCCATTTACAGTTTTATGACTATTTTTTTCCTGTAAAGAACCATTGCCATCAGTGTGAAAACGGCAACGTAGCACAAGGCATATATCAGTGATGAAACTTCATTTCCTTCACCTACGATAGCAATGCATACATTGTTGTAGAACCAGCTCAGCGCAGTCCAGCTCTTCTCGCCAAGAGTGCCGTCCGGCAGGGTTACCGTTGAGGTCCAGTGAACTATTCTGCCAAGAACCTTTGCGAACAGGCCAGCCATCACGAATGCGAACAGTGGGTTCATGCCAAGAGCCTTGAAAGGTGTGAAGACCTTTTCCTTACCTTTCACATCTATGAAGTAGATGAAGAATGCAAGCATCATGATTGCCCATCCGCCTGCATACAGAACGTAGGAACCTGTCCACAATGCCTTGCAGATAGGGTACCATATTCCAAGTACAAGACCGGCGCCAAGGCAGCATACGGCAATTGTATACAGCTTGGCAACGGCAAGAATCTTGTTGTCAGCCTTTCTTATGATGTTGCCTATGAGGAAGCCCAGAAGCAGTGTACAGGAACCTGATAATGTTCCAAGCAAGCCTTCAGGATCGAATGCGGGGCCGTATCCGTGATATACATGGTTCTCGCCAACCAGTGAAATGTCAATTGCACCGGAACCCTGGCCTGCGAGTGAGAAAGCTCCCTGGGCTCCGTTTACAAGTGGTGCGGCGGAATTGCCTATGAGCAGGAGTATAATGCAGTGAAGAAGTGCCAGAATCACCATTGCAGGAATGATTTTCTTAGGTTTCTGCAACCAGAGGGCAACAAAGCCGCCAACTATGTAGCACATTGCTATTCTCTGGAGTACTCCGAATATTCTCAGATGTTCCCAGTAGTTCGCCCAGTTCTGAGCAAAGCTGAGTTCGGGATCCCGAGTCACAGGGTAGAATGGAAAGGCGTTCAGGGCAAGGCCAACAAGGAAGATCAGAACGCCTCTTTTCACGAGCTTCCTTACAGAAACCTTGTTCAGCCCTTCATTGTATTTTGCAAAGGAGAAGGCCATGGCCGCTCCTACCACAAACAGGAAGAATGGGAATACAAGGTCTGTTGGTGTGCAACCCACCCACGGAGCATGCCTTAAAGGTGGAAAAATGGTGCCCCAGCTTCCCGGATTGTTTACCAGAATCATTCCGGCTACTGTCATTCCGCGCAATACGTCAAGCGCTACATACCTGTTCGTTTTTATTTCGCTCATATTTTAAGGAATATTGAAGAATCACATTATGTGTTATCGGTTCAAAATTAGCCATTTTATCCTATAATTCTCGCAAAATTTTCCTACTTTTTATATAAAATCCATTTCAGCGGCACTTTTTGCTGTTCCGGCACCTCGGTTCAAGTACATATTGCTTCCTTTGTTCAATAAAAAGTAATGTTATGCTATATAAAGTTTTTGGAGCGAGCTGCCTGGGTATTGATACAATACCTGTAACCATCGAGGTGGATGTGACACCTGGTATGGCCTACGTAGTGGTGGGCTTGCCTGACAATGCGGTAAGGGAGAGCCAGCACAGAATTATGAGCGCCCTGCATCATTATGGATATAAGATTCCCGGGAAGAGGGTGGTGGTGAATCTGGCTCCTGCGGACCTTAAGAAAGCCGGAACAGGTTTTGATCTGGGAATCACCACGGGAATTCTTGCAGCCAGCGGTCAGCTGGAACCTGTTCTGGACCTGTCGGGGTACATTGTGATGGGAGAACTTGCACTTGATGGCTCCCTTCGGCATTTCAACGGTGCTCTGGCAATAGCGGCGGATGCGGCGGCGCACGGATTCAAAGGGTGCATCTTTCCCGCTGAATGTGCAAAGGAGTGTGTGGCTGTGAGGGATGTTGCAGTCTATGGTTTGAATACGCTTGATGAACTTCTTTCTGCATTGAAGGCTGAGATTCCTCTTGATGGCTTCCTGGTGAACGGGGAGGCTATGGCAGAGTCAGGTGCAGGTACTATCGCCCAGTGGGACAAGCATGCAGAAATGCTCAGGGGCATGCTTGAGAAAGGAACTCTGTTCGAAAATGATCTTGCATACGTCAAGGGACAGAATATGGCAAAGCTGGCTTTGGAAATAGCAGCCGCAGGAGGTCACAACATTCTTTTTACCGGCAGTCCAGGGTGCGGCAAGAGCATGCTGGCTTCAGCGCTTCCTACAATACTGCCTCCGATGACCTACAGCCAGGCAATGGAGACCGGACGTATCTATTCCATTTGCGGGATGTATGGGAATCTGGGCGTAAATATGTTGAAGAGGCCTTTCAGAGCTCCGCACAGTTCAATCACGAACCAGTCGCTTGCAGGCGGTGGCTGGGACGGGATGCCAGGGGAGATTTCACTGGCCAGCAACGGAGTACTGTTTCTTGATGAACTGGCGGAATTCAGAAGAGACACGCTTGAACTTCTGCGCCAGCCGCTTGAGGAGAGAAAGATTCAAGTCAGCCGTGTGAAACAGAAGTTCTCATATCCGGCGAATTTCATCCTTGTTGCTGCAACAAATCCCTGCCCTTGCGGCTATCTGTACGAAGACGGTAACAGGTGCGTGTGCTCATCATCAAGGATACTGCGTTACAGGAGCCGTATTTCCGGTCCTCTGCTCGACAGAATCGATTTGAACCTTGTTCTCAAGCAGTTCAAGGATACCAGTATCCTTTCATCGGAACCTTGTTCTGAGTCAAGTGCGGCAGTGGCGCTGCGTGTGCTTGATGCCGCAAAGATTCAGTATCGCAGATTCGGCCGTCTGAATTGTTCCAATGGCTCCATGGCCAGCGGAGACATACTCAAATACTGCACTTTGAACAAAGAAGGAAAGGAATTGATGCGTGCCGTTTCATCAAAGGGCCTGCTCAGCCCGCGTGCATATACAAGATGCTTGAAGGTTGCCAGAACCGTTGCTGACCTGCACGGTCATGAGAGCATAAGCGTTTCGGATCTCTCCACGGCGCTTCAATTCAGGTTCTGTGAGAACAACTACAGTCTTTGAACTTGAATGGGTTCAACTGGATGACAAGGTGGTTTCAGTCGCTCGTAGCGCAGCTCCTCTCCATTGAAAACCAAGTAGGAAGGGTTGTGAATCCAGTCTCCAAGTATCATGAAGCGGGATCCGCATTCAGGCATCCTGACATCCGTTGGTGAGTGGAAATGCCCGAATATGAAGTTGTCAGGTGCTCCTTCGCGTTTTGCATAGTTCACGCAGAACTTGTAAAGAGGCTCCCTTGAGCAGTCAAAACTATATGAATTGCCAGATTTCGCCAGGCGGTTGTGCTTGCTCCAGCTCAGCCCGAAACTGAAGGCAATCCAAGGATGCAGCATGCTGAAAAGGAACTGGATGAACTTGCTTTTGAATATCCATTGAAGCGCCTGATAGCCTCTGTCTTTCTTCTCAACATCATCGCCATGACCCAGCACGAATGTTTTCCCACATATATTATACAGCGATGGCTGGGGCTCCATTATGAACCCTAGTCCCTTCTGAAAATACCGGTAGGTCCAGATATCGTGGTTGCCGTTGAAGAAATGAATCTTTACGCCACGGTCCCGAAGTGCGGCGAACGCTCCGAGCGTGCGCGTGTATCCACAAGGAATCACATGCTCGTATTCATACCAGAAGTCAAAGATGTCTCCAAGAAGGAACAGTTCCTTTGTCTGTGCAGGCAAGGCAAGCAGAAAGTCCGCGAAATATTTTTCGCGTTCCTGCCAGTTGCCGTATCTCAGGCCAAGATGTACATCCGATATGAAATAATACAGTTCCATTACAGTATCGAGCTGATTATGCAGGCGGAACCAACGAGGGCGCAATAGATGGCGAATCCCCATAAATGTGCCTTGCGCACAATGCTTATCATCCACTTGCAGGCAGCGTATCCGCTTACAAACGCAGACACAAAACCTATCATTAGCGGCATAGTTCCAACAGCGGATGCGCTGAAGTCCCCGCCCACCAGATCCAGGAATGCTTCTCCCAGAATAGGAACTATTACCATCAAGAACGAGAATTTTGCAACTTCTGATTTCTTTACACCCAATATGAGTCCTGTTGCAATTGTGCTGCCGCTTCTGGAAAGGCCCGGAAGCACAGCAATTGCCTGTGCACAACCTATTATGAACGCCTCCTTGAATCCTATGCTTCTGCCTTCATTGGCATCTTTCCCCGCATTTCTTCTGGCAGCTGCGCGCATTGAAAGTTCGCTTATGCAAAGCAGTGCGGCGGTCAGAGCCAGCATGATACCTACTAGCGCCACGCCCTCACCGAATATGGCCTCCACTGCGTCCTTGAAGAAAACTCCGACTATTCCAACGGGTATCATGGATACGATGATCTTTGCAATGTAGTCTGTCTGGGAATTGTATTTGAACTTGAACAAGCCGCAAATCAATTCCGCTATCTCTTTCCTGAATGCCAGGATTGTAGCGAGCACCGTTGCGGCGTGAACTGCAACTTCAAAGGAAAGGTCTCCCGTTTCCATGCCGAACAACGCCTTGCCAATCGTAAGATGCCCGCTGCTGCTTACAGGGAGGAATTCCGTAAGTCCCTGTATCAATCCAAGAATCAAAGCCTGCAAACTATCCATATTCCTTCCTATTTATCTTTCTTGAAAATTTTGACCGTGGCAACTATTTCCAGAACTATTCCCACCAGAATGATTACAGGTGCAAGAACAAGTCTTCTGAAACTGAACATGTCCCAGCTGAACACTTCAGGATTGTCAGTGCCGCCACCAACCATGAGCACATATCCCAGAACAAGTACTGCAAAGCCAATGACAATCAGCTTTATGTTTCTCATAGGCAGAGCCATCTTCTCGGAATTTTCCTCAAGCTGAATCTTATCTTTTGATTTATCCATATTCCTGAATTTTGAATTATAAATAAAGGTCATCGTTTTCCATTGATGACATTTTTCCAACAACAAGGCATGTGCATACCACACATATGAAGATACCGCACAGGACAACCCCGGCCAGAACGTATGCGCTGAGGCTGGTTGACAATGCACTGAATATCCTTGAATAATTGCGCTCCATATACCACAGGAGCAACACGAGGACCGAATCTGCAATCAGGCCTGATACAAATCCCTGCAGAACAGCTTTCCACAGGAACGGCTTCATTATATAGGAGTTCCTTGCGCCAACCAGACGCATTGTGTATATTGAGAATCTCTTGGCGTAGATATTCAGCCTTACCGTATTGTTGATAAGCACCAGGGCAAGGAAAAGAAGCACTGCAATGAAGACCAGCATCACCCAGGCAATCTTCTCTATGTTCTCATTGATGGCTTCCACAACCGAATTCTTGTACACCACTTCATCCACGCAGGGCTTCAGCTCCAGTCTGCTGCTTATTGCCTCTATGCTGTCCTTGTTGAAATGCGCTGCATCAACCCTCAAATCAATGGATACAGGTATGGGGTTGCTTTGAAAGATTTCAAGAAAATCGGAGCCCAGCATTTCCTCCATCTGGCGTGTCCCCTCCTCCTTGGAAATGAAATCCGCCGCCTTTATGTAAGGCAGCCTGCTCAAGCTGTCATAGAACAACCTTGCAGGTTCCTGCTCTATGTTTGATTTGAGAATAACGGATATTCTTACATTCTCCTTGAAATAATTGCTTACAGACCGGGCGTTTACCACAAGCAGCGCAAAGAAACCGGCAATGAGAAGCACCATGCTTATGCTCACGATTGAGGACAAGTATGACTTTACCAGACGTCTTCCTATAATATTTCTTTGCGAAATGGACATATCAAATCTCAAAGGTATATAAAAAAAGCTAAAAAAAAATTGTTAAAAATATTTTTATTATATTTGCGTTGTAAAATGTTGTATTATGAAAGAGCCTGGAAGAGTATTATTCGTAAACTCGGAAATAATGCCTTATGTTCCGCAAACCCAGCAGAGCATAATAGGCAGGTATCTGCCTCAGGGCATACTTGAGCAAGGCAAGGAAATCCGCTCTTTCATGCCAAGGTATGGCTGCATAAATGAGAGGCGGAACCAGCTTCACGAGGTGATTCGTCTTTCAGGACTCAATATTGTTGTCAACGATGTGGACCGCCCTCTCGTGATAAAGGCAGCTTCAATAACGGCAGCCAGAATGCAGGTGTATTTCATAGACAACGAGGATTATTTCCGCAGAAAAGCAATGTACTGTGATGCAGATGGAAATTTCTTTGAGGACAACGGGCAGAGAGCTGTGTTCTTTGCGCGGGGCGTTCTTGAAACCGTAAAGAAGCTCAGATGGAAACCGGACATCATCCATTGCAACGGATGGCTTTCTCATCTGCTTCCTCTGTATCTTAAAAAAGCCTACAAGAACGACCCTATATTTTCCGACAGCAAAATAGTTCTTTCGCTATACGATGAAGACCCCACTTTCAAGCTGGAAGCGGATTTCAAGTCCAACATATTGATGCCTGGTGTCAAAAACAAGGATATTGACAAGTTGGAGCAGGCGAATGGCATACATCTTGCTAAATTGGCTATACAATATTCTGACGGGATTATTTACGGAAGCGGCAGTCTGCATCCGGAGATTGAAAAAGCCGTAGCTGATTCCGCACTTCCTGTGCTTCCCTACAAGGAGATAGGACTGGAGGAGAAGGAATATGTCATTGAGTATAACCGATTTTTTGATTCTATCATAGGAACAGATGAAGAGTAACAGGAATATCTTCAAAATGGTTGCGGCATTGCTTTCTTTTGCCGCACTTCTGTGCAGTTGCATTACGCAGGACAAATCGCTTGGTTATGACTTTATCCCTAAGGATCAGGTCATGAAGGTGCACTCGGACACCATCGATATTCCGTTGCAGTGCAGAATGGCAGACAGCATCCAGGCCGTTTCATCCACTTTCATGGCTCTTGGAGAGCTCAAGTCTGAGGAATATGGTGGCTCCGCTTTTTCCGCCTCCCTCGAGTTCTGTCCGTCAACGGCCGGGCTGTCTTTCGGTCAGGACCCTAAAGTTGTAAGCATTCATGTGGAGATTCCGCTTGCAGATATGACTCAGACAGCCACAAATCTCAGCTCCAACAAGATATTCCTCAAGAAGGATCAGGAGTCCGTTTCTCAGACAATAGACGTTTATAGAATGAAAGTGAGCATTGACTCGAACCTTGTTTACAACAATTCATTGCGTCCGGGTGACTACAGCACTGAAAAGCTCAATGTTTTCGGACCTGTCACATATATGGGAGAAGACACTTTGAGAATCCAGCTGGATCCTGCACTGGGCCAGGAATACCTCGAAGCCAGCAGGCTTGAACTCGATTCCCTCGTACACTTCCTCAGTAACCACAAAGGATTATATTTCAAGTGTGCGTCTTCATCAGCGGACAAGGACAAGGGAGGGAGAATCAATCTCTTCAATCAGACCGATGCGGCAATATATCTCAAATATACCTATATACCAACCTGGGGCCCGGGTATGGGAAGGAGAGATTCCAGCATTGTGATGTATGCCGGCAACTATTATTCCGTGAACTCGTCTTCGTTTGAGAGCAAGAAGCTTGAGAATGACAACGAGCAGGTTGAATCCATCCCGGCACAGGGATTTGGCGGTGTTCTGCCATTCATGGACAGAAACAAACTTAAATCGTATATTGACAATTGGATACGCTCAAATGGAATGGAATCAAGGCATGTAATCATCTCAAGGGCAAGAGTGTGCATTCCGTTCGATATGCCTGAAGATGAGGACGTGCTGAAATACTCCTGTCCTCAGAGCCTGTTCCCAATGCACAGGGCTTATACCAGTGATGCAAAAAAATACAGGTACTATTATCCTGTTGACGATTATAGATCCTCAAACAATCCTATGGGTGACTTTAGCAGGCAGCATAAGGCTTATATCTTTGATATGACTTCAACCGTTCAGGCTTTTGTAAGGAAGAGCGCCCAGGAAATAAAGGATGATCCCGAATATGATATATGGCTTGGCCCTTATTTGCAGGTAAGCGATGCCGGCACAGGATCAACAACCACTTCCACAGACAGTTTCACTCAGTTTCAATGTGCTGTGAACGGCCTCAAGGCATCAAGGAAACCTACAATGGAAATAGTTTATTCCACAACCGAAGAATAACTGAACCGCACAATGAGCAGAAACATAAGAACATTTGAAATAAAATCCCTTGATACGATAAACTCCTGTGCGCAGGAGTTTATTGATTTTGTATCAGACTGTTCATCCCAGAGCAATGTCTTTGCCTTCTTTGGCCGGATGGGGGCTGGCAAGACAACATTCATCAAGGCTTTATGCAACGTGCTGGGAGCCGTTGACGATGTCAACAGTCCTACATTCACCATTGTCAATGAATACAGGAGCGCCAAGGGCTTTCCGATATATCACTTCGATTTCTATAGAATCAAGTCAATCAAGGAAGCATACGACATTGGCATAGATGAATATTTCAGCGGCAACGGCCTCTGCTTCATGGAATGGTCCGAGAAAATTGAAAGCATACTCCCCGAGGATGCCAACAAAGTTGAAATCACTGTAAATCCCGATGGCACCCGTCTTGTCACATTATCCTGGTAGAATTATTCCCCACAGACGATAGTATCAGAATTCCATATTAACGAAACAAGGTGACCTTACGGCCACCTTGTTTCACTCTGTGCTGGAAGTTATTCAGCTGCATTTATCCCTTTTGGGTTAGGACCCCATTGGTTGTCACCTGGCTGGCTATCCCTGATGAACCAGATGAGAAGAATAATCGCACCTGCAATTGGAATGAAAATGATAAGATACCACCAGCCGCTTTTGCCGATATCGTGCAGTCTGCGTACACCAATTGCTATTGTTGGAATTATGACAGCAATAGCCCAGATGTAATTTACTATAGGAATCAGTCCTACGATTAAGCTGGCCAGCCACACCCACCAGTAGGCGCTTCTTCTTGAGCGGCCATGGAAATTGGTGTAATTGGTAAAGAACGATGTAATAGCTTCTAATATGCCCATAAGATCAAGTATTTAGAGGTTAATGATTATTTCTTTACAAGTCCCTGTTTGATCATCAATGCCTCAGGCTGAGGGTCACGGCCACGGAAGTTGCGGTAAAGGATGTCGGCATCCTGGATGTCACCCTTTGAAAGGATGCAGTCGCGGAACTTGCCGGAAATCTCCTTGTTGAAGATACCGTTCTCCTTGAACATCTGGAAAGCGTCGGCCTCAAGTACTTCAGCCCATTTGTATGAGTAGTAGCCTGCAGAATAGCCGCCTGCGAATATGTGTGAGAATGTAGGGGAACTTGCGGTGCCTTCTATTATTGGCATGATGGCGGTGGCCTTCCTTACATTGTTTTCAAATGTCACTGCATCTTCTGACGGAACTTCCGTCAAAGTATGCCAAGCCATGTCTATGAGACCATATTCGAGCTGGCGCAGCTGTGAGTAGCCTGCAAGGTAGTTCTTTGATTCAACAATCTTGTTGATATATTCCTGAGGAATGGCCTCGCCTGTCTGGTAATGCCTTGCAAATGTCTGGAGGTATTCAGGCTCGTATGCCCAGTTCTCCATGATCTGAGAAGGAAGTTCAACGAAATCCCTTGCTACGCTTGTACCGTTGAGGCTCTCGTATTTTCCTTCTGCAAGCATTCCGTGAAGTGCATGTCCGAACTCGTGAAGCAATGTGGTCACTTCATAGAAAGTAAGAAGTGAAGGCTCGGTTTCGGTAGGTTTCGTGAAGTTCATCACAATTGAAATGAAAGGTCTCTGCTCCTTGCCGTCCTTTGAGAATGACTGTCCGCGGAACTCGGTCATCCAGGCACCGCCTCGCTTGCTGGCTCTTGGGTAGAAGTCCGTATAAAGGACAGCCATGTGGCGCCCGTTTGCATCACTTACGTCAAATACTTCAACATCAGGATGATATCCTGGAATTTCAGGAGCCGGTGTGAACTTGAGACCGTATAGTGAGTCTGCAAGTGCGAAAACGGCATTCTTTACATTGTCAAGCTTGAAATACGGTTTGAGCATTTCGTCATTGATGGAGAATTTCTCGTTTTTGAGCTGCTCTGAATAGTATGCAAAGTCCCAAGGCATCATCTGGCCTTCCTGAGTCTTGTTCATGTATGCCTGTACTTCAGCAATCTCAGCTTTTGCAAAAGGATAGGTCTGCTCGGTGAGATTCTTGAGGAAGTTCTCAACGGTTTCCCTGTTCTTTGCCATCTTGTTCTCCAATGTGCGGTCTGCATGTGTAGGATAGCCAAGAAGATTGGCGGCCTTGATTCTGAGGTCAACTATAGTCCTGATGTTTTCCTCGTTGCTGAATTCGCCACTTACAGACTTGGTTGAAGATGCCATCCACAACTCTTTCTTTCTTTCCCTGTTGGTGCTGTATTTCATAAACGGAGACATGCTCGGCTGCTGGAGTGTGAACACCCATCCTTCAAGATTCCTCTCCTTTGCCTCGGAAGCAGCTGCACTTTTTACGAAATCAGGCAGTTCAGCTATCTCTGCGGAATCTGTGATATGCATTATGTAGGCATTTGTTGCACCGAGAGCATTCTTGCTGTATTTAAGACTGGCAAGAGACAGCTCTTCGTTTATCTTTGCAAATTCCTCTTTCTTGTCTGCAGGAAGGTTCGCGCCGTTTCTTTCATAACCTTTGTAGGTCTCTTCAAGCAGTCTTGCATCCTCAATGTTGAGGTTCAGGCTGTCACGCATCTCCCAAACGGCTTTCACTTTCTGGAAAAGAGTGTCGTTGAGCGATGTGTACATTTCGAATTTGGTAAGATCCGGAGTGATATCCTCCGCAATCTGCTCGAGTTCATCATTGGTGTCGGCTTCCTTTACATTGTACATTATGCTGAGAATCCTGTTGAGATCCTCACCTGCATAATTGAGGGCAACAATGGTATTCTCGAAATCGGGGCTCTCCTGATTGTTGATAATGGCCTTGATGTCCTGGTAAGCCCTGTCAAGAGCAACTTTGATTGCCGGTTTGTAATGTTCTGTTTTAATGAGGTCGAATTGCGGAGCACCATATTTTATGGTTGACTCCTCAAGAAGCGGATTCTTCATTTCGTTGTTGTTGCATGCGGCAAGCAGCATAAGTGTTGCTGAAACCGCCATAATCTTTGCTATCAGTTTCATATACGTTTGTATTATTTATTACCAGACCTGTATTACAAGGTATTTAGTCTGATCCCAGAACTTCCGAGGATCTGAAATCTGTACAAGAGTCTCCTCTCCTTCATTTACGAGCTTGTAGCTGTCAGATGGATGTTTTGAAAGTATTCTTGCTTTCTGGGCGTTGGTATTGATCTCTGTTATGTTCCTCTGGTCAATCTTTACAAAGTTGTCTTTGTTCACATTGCCCGTTACCTGAAGTTTGGAGAGAAAGCCTCCCTGTACTATGCCGGCGTCCTTGAGCTCAGCCTTCGTGCCTACTACATAGTATACGGCATTCATCTCTTCATCCTGGCTTGCAATCTGGTTCTTGAGCATCCGGCTTTCATTGCTGAGGTTCTCAACATCGGTTTCGAGACTGTTGACCTTGTTGCCAAGACTGGAAATCTGCTGTTCCTGGTCGGAAATGATTACATCCTTCTTGGCGATTGTTTCCTTAAGCGCTTCTATGGTTGCAGACTGCTCGTTAATCTGCTTCTGAAGTGAAGCAAGTCTTTTCTTATACTGAGCGGACTGATACCTGTTGTCCTGTTTGAGTTTTTCTATCTGCTGCTGATATGTGGAGATGGCCTGCTGTATGACATCTATGTCATTCATGATCTGGTCCTTTTTGGAAACTGTAACGTTCATGCCATCAGCATTGGTCTGCATGGTGATGATGTTCTCGCTCTCCCTGATGCTTGCCAGACCATCCTCAATGCCGTTGATAATTGCAAACACTTCATCAATTTCCTTGTCCCGTTCGGCCTTTGCTGCCATCAGTGAATCGCACTGTGCCTGCAAGGCCTTGAATTTTGACGAATTTTCTACACAACTTGTCAGAATTGTTGAGGTTGCCAGAGCCAGAATGGCTACGAATAAGAATTTCTTCATGATAGTAGGGATATTGTTTGTTTTATCTGATCATTTCAAATGATGCTTGAATCATGCAAGCATTTCAAAAATTAATCCTAAAGTTACAATTTTTACAAGATTCTTTATAAAAAAACTATTTTTTTATAAAGAATTTCATATCCAAATGAATATAACCTTGAAGCACGGGCTGGATTGACAATACAAAATGAACTGCTCCCACCTTTGCTTGCACATCCATTCTGTAAGCAAAGGCAGGAGCAGCCCTGATAAATATGTCTTTAGAATTACTCCGATACAATAACCACGCGTGACAAGCATGCATCATTGAAGAACATGTTGTCAACACCGGCATTAGCTTCCATCTTCAGCTGATCAGGATTTACACCTTCCTGAACGAGATAATCGTAAACAGCCTTGGCACGCTTCTCAGAAAGCTTCTGGTTGGTCTTTGCAGAACCGGTGTGTTTATCGGCATAGCCGGAAACCTTGTAAACCATATCCTTAGGGCCTTCCTTGATGATCTTTGCTACAGCCTGAAGACGTATCTTATCCCTATTGTCAATGCTTGACCTGCCTATCTGGAAGAATACGAAGTTTGCAGTAGGAACATACTTTGTTACTACACTTCCGTCCTTCATGACTTCCTTTACAACTTCTTTGGTAACAATCTTCTCAACAGGAACTTCCACTGTATTGGTTATTGTCTCAACACGGCCATGTTTTCTTGAGTAACCATCCTTTCCCAGACGTCCACCGAAAGTATACGCATAGCGGATTGAAAAACGGTTTGTGTTCTCAGCCTTGCGGCTTACAGACGCATCGCCGAAAATTGAAGGGGTAACACCTGTGCGATATTCAACACCAATGGCGCTTTTCTTAGAGACATTGAATGAAAGACCCAAACCTGCTGTCATACCAAAGCGGGCCTTTGTACCTGAAGCCTCCTTGACAACGTAAGTGCCATCTGCTGTTACTTCACCTGAGAATTCCGTGCATTTTGAAGCAAGATTCATTGTAGGGCCCATGAACAGATAGAAGTCGCAAAGTGGAAGAGATTTCTCGCTGAGAGCCTGTGAAAGGTTCAGGATACCATCAACGTTCAACTCAACGAAATTCTTTGTTTCATCCCATTTTTTGAGGCCTTGTGTACTCCAAGTCTTATCGTTCTCACCATAATACTGACTGAAGCCGCCTAACGCCACGCGGCCTCCCCATACTGGAGTGAACCATTTGCCAAGTTCAATTGACAGGTAAGGCTGGGGTTTGTTCATTTTGTTGGTGTATGTTGAAATCATACCACCATTAACGCCAATCCAAATATCGTTGCCAAGTTGCTCATTCTGTTGTGCATTAGTTGTGAACGCACAGAATCCCAGAGCGGCGGCAATTGCTAAATATTTAAATTTCATAATCTTTCTAGTTTAAATTATTATTAAAACGAAAATTCTATATCATTAGTCGGCCCACATGATACCACCGCCTGCATTGCTGCTGTAACCGTGTATGTCACCATGGCCGTGGCCAAAGTGGTAGTGTCCTTCATGACCAGGAACAGCTGCCTCACAATATTCAGCCATTGTTCCAACCATTGTAATGGTAAAATCAGCCACGTGTGTCTTTGTACCGTCTGAATTAACTCTCAAATAAGGAATTGTCTCAGCAGCATAAAGTCTTGTGCCGAATGCCGAATACATTGCAAATGCGGAAACCTTGACATCGAGGTGCTTTGTTGTTCTTATAAGGCAAGGTTCACCTATGCTTTCCCACAATTGATCATAGAAGTATTTTGCAGCGGCCTTGTCATTTTCGGTTGCATTCGCAGTATATGCCAGTTCTGACTTTTCAGGAATAAAACCTGTCAATGATTCATATTCAATGGTTGTCTCAAGTATGAACTCGGTTTCATTGTAAAGCCACTCACCGCTTCCTACACCATGACCGTGTGTGGCCACGCTGTAGTCATGTGTATAAGTATGCAGACCATGTGTTGAGTAGAAGCTTACGCTATTCTCTTTTGTAATTACAATTGTCTCTTCTCCGGTTTCATAATTGGTGGCTATCTCTCCAATGGAAATCAGAGCTGCGAGATCACTTTTACCACCTGCAAGAACAGCAGGGACTTTAATGGTAGTCTCGCCTTTTGAATCGCCTAATTTTGCAAAAGCCTTGAAAGTGAGTTCGGAAATGGCAGGAGTTCCGGTAACGGTAATAATATTTCCAGAAACGGAAACATTTGCGTTGTTGACATCAGTTGTGATGGTAGCCAGATTGGATACGTCCTTGCCGGCATTGGCTATATCCACAACCTTAACTGTAATTGTTGCTACAGCGTTCGTTGGTTCGAACGTTGTGCTGATATTCTCTGTTGTGCAAGAGGAAACGAGAATACCCGCTACTGCAAGACTGGCTGAAGCCAGCATACGAAAATACTTTTTCATTTTGTTAAAATTGTTTTTAGTTATATTGTTTATCTTCTATTTTTTCATCTATCATTTTATTGCTGTCATCTATGCTGGCCTTCAAACGTTTCCGTCTTTCCTTATTTCCGGTTTTCTGCCACTGTCTGTTCAAACTCTTTATTTCACTCTTTATGTAATAAGGATTGAAAGCATTACTGTTCATAATGTTGTCCGATGACTCCAACTTCGTTTCCTTATACCAACGCTGTTCGTTGTTCGCATTGTAGACCATACCCATCTGTCCGGAGGTGGTCACCCTTGGCCAATAACCTGCCCTTTTGAACCTGTATGGCGGCAGAGCTATCTGAAAACGGAAACCACCGTTGGTTTTGGCATAACTGTTGAAGCCTTTTTCAACATAGAAGCCTATGCTGCAGTAGCGGAAATGCCTTATCATCTCCGCCTTTGCTCCAACATCAGCCAACAGAAATTTCTCAGCCTTCACTTTGAACTCAGTGTTGACTTCTGGCCAATATAGGTTCACTCCCAGATTCCAGAAGCGTTCCATTTCTTTGCTTCTATGGAACACGAAACTGTCGAAATAACTCAGTCCCAGCATCCTGAATCCACCCTCAAGCATCAGCCATGGCGCAAAGGAGAAACGTTTCTGCATCTCTATGCCCAGTCCGTAACGATTGTTGTAGAATACACCTGCAACAGCCTTTCCCGTGATATCAAAAGGTAGTCTGAAACGCTGTGACAATGTAATCATTCCTGGATGAATCTTATCCTCCCGGTTCCCGTAACCATCATTCCATACAGGGATTTTCACTTGATATGAAATCTTGGACCCAGGCCAGAGTGTCATCTCTATTGCAGGATTCAACTGCCAGAGACTCTGGTATACCTGAGTGATAATGAGATTCATCAACGAAATCTGAGGATACACCACAAGGTCAATCTTACCAAAAGAACTGTTTGTCTTGCTGTCCCTGCGCACCGATTTCCAGTCTGACCGTTCCACATGGTGAGTCACATCCCAATCTCCACGCCTGGAGTCATATGTCAATGTCAGTTGCGGAACATCGCAGTCCAGAATCAGCATTCTTACAGTACCCCCGTCCAGAATGCCTTCATCCTCCAGAGTCCGTATTGCGGCTACTATGCCGGACGCCTGAAGCTTATAGGCATCGTTCTGAATAGCAAGAATAGTAACAGAATCCTCCGATACTGCTCTGATATTGCTGAAGCCATGATCCTTCAAGGCGGCCTTTATAGTCTCCATGCTTGTCTGCGCATGCAACGAAACGCAGGTGCTTAGCATTAAAGCAACCAATAACAGACTGTTGTACAATAAACCAATGAACTTCTTTTCAAACATTTTGTTTTCAACAACAATAAAACTTTGAAGTCACAAAGTTGTTGATTATTTTTATAATATACAAATAAAATCTGAGGAAAATTACATTTTTTTGCTGGACTGCATCAGATCTGTCTGAGTTTTTCAAACTTTTGTACTAAAAATTCATAATTCGCTTAAAATAAATCACTCAAGTTTCGCAAGTGAATAAAATATAAAATAAAAAAGGCTAAAGTGTTTGATAATTCATTGATTATCACTATATTGTGGTTGAAAACAAAACAAATATAGTCCTTTAGCCATGAACAAAAATAGACAAATAATCAGTGAACTCCAAAGCTTTTTC